>NZ_JBIWEL010000022.1:0-128357 GCF_044762525.1 Pseudomonas sp. NPDC096950
AGCCACGTGCGGCCAATGGGTGCATTTCACCCTTGGCCAGGCTCGCGGCAAATACGTTGCCCGAGCCAGGTGTTGCCTTGAAGCCACCGGTGCCCCAACCGCAGTTGATCGACGAACACGGCGCTGCTGCGGTTGCCCACTAACAGGAGAAATCCCCATGTTGCATATCTTCTGTCCTCACTGCGGCGAACTGCGCTCCGAAGAGGAATTCCACGCATCCGGCCAGGCGCACATTCCGCGTCCACTGGATCCGACTTCTTGCACCGACGAGGAGTGGGGCGACTACATGTTCTTCCGCGATAACCCTCGCGGTCTGCACCACGAGTTGTGGATTCACGCCGCCGGTTGCCGTCAGTACTTCAACGCGACCCGCGACACCGTGACCTACGAGATTCTCGAAACCTACAAGATCGGCACCAAGCCACAATTCACCGACAAGACCGATAGCTCGAAAGCGGCTACGACGGCTCTGGGAGAGAAGGTATGAGCCAGATCAATCGCCTGTCCAACGGCGGACGGATCGACCGCAACAAAGTGCTGAGCTTCACCTTCAACGGCCAGGTCTACAAAGGCTTTGAAGGCGACTCGCTGGCCGCTGCACTGCTGGCCAACGGTGTCGACATTATCGGTCGCAGCTTCAAGTATTCCCGTCCGCGCGGCATCTTCGCCGCCGGTGCCGAAGAGCCGAACGCGGTGCTGCAGATTGGCGCCACCGAAGCCACGCAGATTCCGAACGTACGCGCCACGCAACAAGCGTTGTACCAAGGTCTGGTCGCCACCAGCACCAACGGCTGGCCGAGCGTGAACAACGACATGATGGGGATTCTCGGCAAGGTCGGCGGCAAGCTGATGCCGCCGGGCTTCTACTACAAAACCTTCATGTACCCGCAATCGTTCTGGATGACTTACGAGAAGTACATCCGTAAGGCCGCCGGTCTTGGCCGCTCGCCGACCGAGAACGATCCGGACACCTACGACTACATGAACCAGCACTGCGACGTGCTGATCGTCGGCGCCGGCCCTGCTGGCCTGGCCGCTGCATTGGCCGCTGCGCGCAGCGGTGCTCGCGTCATTCTCGCCGATGAGCAGGAAGAGTTCGGCGGCAGCCTGCTCGATTCCCGCGAAAGCCTCGACGGCAAACCGGCGACCGAATGGGTCGCCAGCGTCATCGCCGAACTGAAAGACACCCCGGACGTGCTGCTGTTGCCGCGCGCCACAGTCAACGGCTACCACGACCATAACTTCCTGACCATTCACGAGCGCCTGACCGATCACCTCGGCGACCGCGCGCCGATTGGCCAGGTGCGTCAACGCATCCACCGGGTTCGCGCCAAGCGTGTGGTGCTGGCGACCGGCGCTTGCGAGCGTCCACTGGTTTACGGCAACAACGACGTGCCGGGCAACATGCTGGCTGGCGCTGTTTCCACCTACGTTCGCCGTTACGGCGTGGCACCGGGCAAGAAACTGGTGCTGTCGACCAACAACGACCACGCCTACCGCGTGGCTTTGGATTGGCTCGATGCCAGCCTGCAAGTCGTCGCGATTGCCGACGCCCGCAGCAACCCGCGCGGTGCGCTGGTGGAAGAAGCTCGCGCCAAAGGCATCCGCATCCTGACCGGCAGCGCCGTGATCGAAGCCCGTGGCAGCAAACACGTCACCGCTGCGCGCATTGCCGCGATTGATGTGAAAGCCCACGCCGTCACCAGTCCTGGCGAATGGCTGGATTGCGACCTCGTTGCGACGTCCGGCGGTTACAGCCCGGTGGTTCACTTGGCTTCGCACCTGGGCGGCAAACCGACCTGGCGTGAAGACATCCTCGGTTTCGTACCGGGCGAAGCGCCGCAGAAACGCGTGTGCGTCGGTGGCATCAACGGCGTCTATGGCCTCGGCGATTCGCTGGCCGATGGTTTTGAAGGCGGCGCTCGCGCAGCCAGCGAAGCCGGTTTCAGCGTGGTCGAAGGCACCTTGCCGAAAGCCTTGAGCCGTCTCGAAGAGCCGACCCTGGCGCTGTTCCAGGTGCCGCACGAAAAGAACACCGCACGGGCGCCGAAGCAATTCGTCGACCTGCAAAACGACGTCACTGCCGCCGCCATCGAATTGGCGACCCGCGAAGGCTTCGAGTCGGTCGAGCACGTCAAACGCTACACCGCGCTGGGCTTCGGCACCGATCAGGGCAAGCTCGGCAACGTCAACGGTCTGGCGATTGCCGCCCGTTCGCTGAACGTGACCATCCCGCAGATGGGCACCACCATGTTCCGCCCGAACTACACGCCGGTGACCTTCGGCGCCGTGGCCGGTCGTCACTGTGGGCACATCTTCGAACCGGTACGTTTCACCGCGCTGCATCACTGGCACGTGAAAAACGGGGCGGAATTCGAAGACGTCGGTCAGTGGAAACGTCCGTGGTACTTCCCGAAAAACGGTGAAGACCTGCACACCGCCGTCAAACGCGAATGCAAAGCCGTGCGCGACAGCGTCGGCCTGCTGGATGCTTCGACCCTCGGCAAGATCGACATTCAAGGCCCGGATGCCCGGGAGTTCTTGAACCGCATCTACACCAACGCCTGGACCAAGCTCGACGTGGGCAAGGCGCGTTATGGCCTGATGTGCAAAGAAGACGGCATGGTCTTCGACGACGGCGTAACCGCTTGTCTCGCCGACAACCATTTCGTGATGACCACCACCACCGGCGGCGCTGCACGCGTTCTGCAATGGCTGGAAATCTACCAACAGACTGAATGGCCAGACCTGAAGGTGTACTTCACCTCCGTGACGGATCACTGGGCAACCATGACCCTGTCCGGGCCGAACAGCCGCAAGCTGCTCAGCGAAGTCACCGACATCGACCTGACCAACGAAGCCTTCCCGTTCATGACCTGGAAAGAAGGCCTGGTCGGCGGTGTGCCGGCGCGGGTGTTCCGGATTTCGTTTACCGGTGAACTGTCGTACGAAGTCAACGTGCAGGCCGACTATGCGATGGGCGTGCTCGAGAAAATCGTCGCGGCCGGCAAGCAATACAACCTGACGCCATATGGCACCGAAACCATGCACGTCCTGCGGGCCGAGAAGGGCTTCATCATCGTCGGCCAGGACACCGACGGCTCGATGACCCCGGACGACTTGAACATGGGCTGGTGTGTCGGTCGCACCAAACCGTTCTCGTGGATTGGCCAGCGTGGCATGAACCGCGAAGACTGCGTGCGTGATCAACGCAAACAACTGGTGGGCCTGAAGCCGATCGATCCGACCAAATGGCTGCCGGAAGGGGCGCAACTGGTGTTCAACACCAAGCAAACCATTCCGATGACCATGGTCGGCCACGTGACTTCCAGCTATGCGCACAACTCCCTCGGCTATTCGTTTGCCATGGGTGTGGTCAAGGGCGGCTTGAAGCGCCTCGGTGAGCGCGTGTTCGCACCGCTGGCCGATGGCAGCGTGATCGAGGCGGAGATTGTTTCTTCGGTGTTCTTCGATCCTAAGGGTGATCGCCAGAACATCTGATGATCTCGGTCCTGTGGTGAGCTGGCTGGCGCTTTCGCGAGCAAGCCCGCTCCCACAGGGGAACGCGGTCGAATGTGGGAGCGGGCTTGCTCGCGAAGGCGGTAGTTCAGCCACCACAAGGCTAGAACCAACAGAATTGATAAAGGTGCTTTATGACCGCAGCCAATGTGTACCAACAACGCCCAACCACCGGGGCCAAGGCCGAGTCGTCGCTGCATCATGCCGACCTCGCCAGCCTGGTGGGCAAGGGCCGCAAAAACGCCGGCGTGATCGTGCGTGAGAAAAAACTCCTCGGCCACCTGACCATTCGTGGCGACGGCCACGATGCCGCGTTCAGCGCTGGCGTGCACAAGGCCCTCGGCATCGAATTACCGGGCGCGTTGACCGTCATCGTCAAAGGCGAAACCAGCCTGCAATGGATGGGGCCGGATGAATGGCTGCTGATCGTGCCGACCGGTGAAGAGTTCGCCGCCGAGCAGAAACTTCGTGAAGCGCTGGGCGACCTGCACATCCAGATCGTCAATGTCAGCGGCGGCCAGCAGATTCTCGAACTGAGCGGCCCGAATGTGCGCCAGGTGCTGATGAAATCCACCAGCTACGACGTGCATCCGAACAGCTTCCCGGTGGGCAAGGCTGTCGGCACGGTGTTCGCCAAGTCGCAACTGGTGATCCGCCACACCGCTGAAGACACCTGGGAACTGCTGATCCGCCGCAGCTTCTCGGATTACTGGTGGTTGTGGTTGCAGGATGCGGCGGCTGAATACGGCCTTAGCGTCCAGGCGTAATGATCGTTCCCACGCTCTGCGTGGGAATGCATCCCGGGACGCTCCGCGTCCCAAAGCGGACGCAGAGCGTCCATGGCGGCATTCCCACGCAGAGCGTGGGAACGATCAGAGGAGAAACACGACTATGAGCCGCGCCCCAGACACATGGATTCTGACCGCCGACTGCCCAAGCGTCCTCGGCACCGTGGATGCGGTGACCCGCTTTTTGTTCGAGCAGGGCTGCTACGTCACCGAGCACCATTCCTTCGATGACCGGCTCTCGGGTCGTTTCTTCATTCGCGTGGAATTCCGCCAGCCTGACGGCTTCGACGAGCAGGCCTTCCGCGCCGGGCTCGAAGAGCGTGGTGCGCATTTCGGAATGATCTTCGAACTCACCGCGCCGAACTACCGGCCAAAAGTGGTGATCATGGTCTCCAAGGCCGATCACTGCCTCAACGATTTGCTCTACCGCCAGCGCATCGGCCAGTTGTCGATGGACGTCGCCGCTGTGGTCTCCAACCACCCGGACCTCAAGCCGTTGGCGGACTGGCACCAGATTCCGTACTACCACTTCCCCCTGGACCCGAACGACAAACCGTCCCAGGAGCGTCAGGTGTTGCAGGTGATCGAAGAGTCCGGCGCCGAACTGGTGATTCTCGCCCGTTACATGCAAGTCCTGTCGCCGGAGCTGTGCCGCAAACTCGATGGCAAGGCGATCAATATCCATCACTCCCTGTTGCCCGGTTTCAAGGGCGCCAAGCCGTATCACCAGGCCTACAACAAGGGCGTGAAACTGGTCGGCGCTACGGCGCACTACATCAACAACGACCTGGACGAAGGCCCGATCATCGCCCAGGGCGTGGAGGTGGTGGACCACAGTCACTACCCGGAGGATTTGATCGCCAAGGGGCGGGATATTGAAGGGCTGACGTTGGCGCGGGCGGTGGGGTATCACATTGAGCGAAGGGTTTTCCTCAACGCCAACAGAACCGTTGTTCTTTAGATAGCTTTCGCGAGCAAGCCCGCTCCCACATGGGATTTGTGTCTGCCCACAAATCTCGGTCACACCAAAGATTCAATGTGGGAGCGGGCTTGCTCGCGAAGAGGCCCTGACAAACAACACAAGACAAAGACACAGGCACAACCCAGAGCAATCAACGCGCCGCCGCTCCATGGCGACGCGACCGCTACATAAAAACAACAGCGAGGTGAAAGCATGTCTGGCAATCGTGGTGTGGTGTATCTCGGCGCTGGCAAGGTCGAAGTACAGAAAATCGACTATCCGAAAATGCAGGACCCGCGTGGAAGGAAGATTAATCACGCTGTCATCCTGCGCGTAGTCTCCACCAACATCTGTGGTTCCGATCAGCACATGGTGCGCGGTCGTACCACGGCGCAAACCGGCCTGGTCCTGGGCCATGAAATCACCGGTGAAGTGATCGAGAAGGGCAGCGACGTCGAGAACCTGCAAATCGGCGACCTGGTCTCTGTTCCGTTCAACGTGGCTTGCGGGCGCTGCCGTTCCTGCAAGGAAATGCACACCGGCGTCTGCCTCAGTGTTAACCCGGCCCGTCCTGGCGGTGCCTACGGTTATGTCGACATGGGCGACTGGACCGGCGGCCAGGCTGAATACGCGCTGGTGCCGTACGCGGACTTCAACCTGCTGAAACTGCCGGACCGCGATCGCGCGATGGAAAAAATTCGCGACCTGACCTGCCTCTCCGACATCCTGCCAACCGGTTACCACGGCGCCGTGACGGCCGGCGTTGGCCCGGGCAGCACCGTGTACATCGCGGGCGCGGGTCCGGTGGGCCTGGCGGCTGCCGCTTCCGCTCGCCTGCTGGGCGCGGCGGTGGTGATCATCGGTGACGTAAACCCTATTCGCCTGGCGCACGCCAAGGCTCAGGGTTTCGAAATCGCTGACCTGTCCCTCGACACCCCACTGCACGAGCAAATCGCCGCGCTGCTGGGCGAACCTGAAGTGGATTGCGCCGTCGACGCCGTAGGCTTCGAAGCGCGCGGCCACGGCCATGACGGCGTGAAACACGAAGCGCCGGCCACCGTGCTCAACTCCCTGATGGGCGTGGTTCGCGTGGCGGGCAAAATCGGTATTCCGGGCCTGTACGTGACGGAAGATCCGGGTGCAGTGGACGCCGCCGCGAAAATGGGCAGCCTGAGCATTCGCTTCGGTCTGGGCTGGGCCAAATCCCACAGCTTCCACACCGGCCAGACCCCAGTGATGAAGTACAACCGCCAGCTGATGCAGGCGATCATGTGGGACCGCATCCACATTGCCGACATCGTCGGCGTGGAAGTCATCAGCCTGGATGACGCGCCACGTGGTTACGGCGAGTTCGATGCCGGCGTACCGAAGAAGTTTGTGATCGACCCGCACAAGTTGTTCAGCGCGGCGTAAGGCTTCACGCAATGCAAAACGGCGACCTTCGGGTCGCCGTTTTTTTGGTGATCGTTCCCACGCTCTGCGTGGGAATGCAGCCCGGGACGCTCCGCGTCCCAAAGCGTAACGCGGAGCGTCACTGGACGCATTCCCACGCAGAGCGTGGGAACGATCAGCTTCAAAGCGCCGCCAACGCCCCTTGATACAACACCGGCCCCGTCGGCTGTCCGGTCGGCGAGCCACCTTTCGGCTCAAGACTCACCGCCAACGCAATCGGCTTGCCGATTAACGTCTTCTGCGCGTCGTTCAGCTCAACCTTGCCCTTGCCGCCACGCGGTATCACACCGAGGGAAATCGGTTTGCCATCCGCTGGGATCGCCCACAGCTCCAGGCTTTGCTCCGGTGTGACGGCTGCCAACGTCAGCGGCTCGATGTTCAGGTAATTCTCATGCGCTTCAACTTTCAACGCAGGCTGTGCGTCGGCGCTGAGGAGTGTGCCGCTGTAGCGTGCGTCGTCGCGGTTGTAGAGCATGCTCAGGAACACGACCACCACCAGCGAACACACCGCCGCCGTTACGCGCATCCAGTTCCAGAATGAACGTTTCTGCGGCACATGCAGTTCTTGCGGATTTATTCGCGCGGTGATGCCTTGCCACACACGCTCCGGCACCGGTTGCTCGGGCAGCGACTCGGTCAAACTGGCGAGGCTGTCCTGCCAGTGCGCCAGTTCTGCGCGTAACGCCGCGTCTTCCAGCAGCAACTGTTCAAAACGTCGGCGAGCCGCAGCGGGCATCAAGCCGATGGCGTAATCGGCGGCGAGGGCGCGGCGCAGGGTCGGGGTCTGGTAGTTCATGATTCAAGGCACCTGCGCAGGCGCTCCATGCCACGGCGAATCCAGGATTTGACCGAACCCAGCGGCGCGGCCAGGTGTTCGGCCAGTTCAGAGCAGGACAGCCCTTGAAAGTAGGCGACGGTGATCGATTGGCGCTGCATGCCTTCCAGGCTTTCCAGGCAGCGGTTCAAGGCGTTGGCCTCGCGGGTGCTGTTGAGTAACTCATGGGCCGAGGGGCTTTCGTCCACCAGCGCCAGTTCTTCCACATCGGTCAGCGGCCGATCACGGTGTTTGCGCAACTGGTCGATGGCCTGGTTGCGGGTGATGTTGATCATCCAGGTCAGCGGCGCCGACAGGTGCGATTCATAGCGCGAGGCGTTGTTCCAGATACGCACGAAGCTTTCCTGCAACACCTCTTCAGCCAGGTCATGGCGGCCCATGAAACGCAGGGCGACCCCATGCAAACGCGGGCCGACGCTGCGGTAAAGCGTCTCGAACGCGCGGCGGTCCCCCAGTGAACACTGGGCCAGGAGCTGCCGGAGCTGATCGGTGTCGGCGGTGGCAATAATGGTTCTCCAGGCAATCGAGGGAGCGACGGTGGACTGCGAAGAGGTTAGTCCACGGCGCGCAGTTGTTCCATTCACGGACGTACACCTCGGGAAATCGCCAGCCCCGATGCGCAGGGCCGGCGAGCACGGTTCAACCTTTGGGCATCAACACTTTGTCGATGACCTGAATCACCCCGTTGGACTGATACACGTCGTAGGTGTTGATGTCGGCGACATCACCTTTTTCATCCTTGAGCGTGATGTTGTGCGGGCCGTTCATCATCACCCACAACTTGCCGCCAGCGACGGTGGTGAGCTCGGCCTTGCCACCACCGGCCTTGATCTTCGCGGCCAGGGTCATCATGTCGAGTTTGCCGGCGACGACGTGGTAGGTGAGAAGCTTGGTCAGGGTGGCTTTGTTTTCGGGTTTGAGCAGCGTATCCACGGTGCCGGCGGGCAGGGCAGTGAACGCGGAATTGACCGGGGCGAACACGGTGAACGGGCCTTTGCCTTTGAGGGTGTCGACCAGGCCAGCGGCTTTCACTGCGGCCACCAGTGTGGTGTGGTCGGCGGAGTTCACCGCGTTATCCACGATGTCCTTGCTGGGCATCATGCTTTGCCCGCCGACCATGACGGTGTCGTGGCTCATGTCTGCTGCTTGTACGGTGTTGAGGGCGAATCCGACGCCAAGGGCCAGGGTCAGCAGGCTGGCAATCAACGGGGTTTTGATCGAAGTGCGTTTCATGGTGGTGATCCTTGTGGGGGAGAATCGGCCAGGAGTGTCTGTCCGTGCTTGATATACGCGGCGGGGTCTAGACTGGATGCAGCGGCAGGAAAATCTTTTATTGGCGGGCATGATCCCTGTGGGAGCGGGCTTGCTCGCGAAGGCGTCGTGTCAGTCAACGCATGGGTTGAATGTCAGCCCGCATTCGCGAGCAAGCCCGCTCCCACAGGGGAAGGTTGGGAACAATCCTCGGGGATGCCAGTCGAACGCACAGTTTTTCGCCGCCCATGGGTGGGTGGTTTATGCCTAAAGAGGTTGTCTCGATGAAGATTTCACGCGGTTTTGTACTGGCTTCGCTTATGACCCTGGCGGCCAGCCCGGTCTTCGCCGGGTTCAGCCTGGACGATGTGACGAAAGCAGCTTCGAGCATGCAGGGCGGTAACGCCGCCACTGCCGCCGCCCCGACGCAGGAAACCGCCGGTCTGCTCGGCGCGCTGACTTCGCAGTTGAATGTAAAACCCGAGCAAGCCGTCGGTGGCACCGCGGCGATGCTGGGCTTGGCCAAGAATCAACTGAGTTCCACCGATTACTCGCAACTGGCCAAAAGCGTGCCGGGACTGGATAAGCTCTCGGGCGGCGGTCAACTGGGGGCTTTGAGCGGGTTGCTCGGTTCGTCCGGTAAGTCGGCAGGCCTGGAAAATGCCTTGGGCAATGTGAAAAACACCAACGACCTGAACAGTGCGTTCAGCGCGTTGGGCATGGACAGCGGGATGGTCGGTCAATTCGCCCCGGTGATTCTCCAGTACCTCGGTGGCCAGGGCGTTGGTGGTCCACTGCTGGAAAGCCTGGGCGGAATCTGGGGCGCCGGTTCCGGTAGCTGATTCAGCGGCGCTCGGCGCGCAATGCGTCGATGCGCCGGTCCTTCTCGATCCAGAGCTGGTTGACCCAGTTCTGGACCGTTTCGCGAAACACCGGATCGTTTTCGTAATCCCCCTGCCACAACGCCGGGTCCAGTTCGCGGGTCTGGATATCGATGATGACCTTCGGCACGTTGCCGCTGATCAAATCCCAGAACCCTGGAATCTTCTGCTGCGGATACACCACGGTCACATCGAGAATGGCATCCAGCTGTTCGCCCATCGCCGCCAAAACAAACGCTACGCCGCCAGCCTTGGGTTTGAGCAGGTGGGTGAACGGCGATTGCTGCTGGGTACTTTTCGCTGCGGTGTACCGGGTGCCTTCCAGATAATTCACCACGGTCACGGGCTGGCGCTTATATAACTCGCACGCCGCTTTGGTGATCTCCAGATCATGCCCGGCCAATTCAGGATGCTTCGCCAGGAACGCCTTGGTGTAGCGCTTCATGAACGGGTAATCCAGCGCCCACCACGCGAGGCCGAGGAACGGCACCCAGATCAGTTCTTTCTTGAGGAAGAATTTGAAGAACGGCGTGCGCCGGTTCAGGGTCTGGATCAGCGCCGGGATATCGACCCAGGATTGGTGGTTGCTGATCACCAGGTACGACGTATCCCCGCGCAGGTCATCACCACCACGAATATCCCACTGGGTGGGGATGCACAGGCGGAAAATCAGCTTGTCGATTTCGGCCCAGGTCTCGGCGATCCACATCACCGACCACGAGGCGTAGTCGCGAAAGCGTCCGGGCAGGACCAGTTTAAGCAGGGCAAACACCATCAGCGGCCCGAACAGGACCAGGGTGTTGAGCAACAGCAGCAGGGTAACGAAACAGCCGGTGAGCAGGCGGCGCATAAGTGACTCTTGAAAGCGTTTGGGCGCGCCATGATAAGCAGCTTCGGGCGGCAGGCCAAATCGGGGGTGACGAATGTTTCACCTTTGAACCGTTAACCTCCTGCTACCGATCGTTCCTACGCTCTGCGTGGGAATGCCGCCATGGACGCTCTGCGTCCGTTTTGGGACGCGGAGCGTCCCGGGATGCATTCCCACGCAGAGCGTGGGAACGATCACCTAAACAAAGGTCTAAAATCTCGCGTTCGACGCCCTCATTCCTCAAGGAAGCCCATTACGTGAAATCCCTCCTTGCACTGCTGACCCTCGTGGCCCTGCCGGTCATGGCCGCCGAGCCGACCCTGTACGGGCGCTACGAATACATTGCGCTGCCGGAAATCGGCGGTGAAGTCCTCAAGGCCAAAATGGACACCGGCGCCCTGACCGCGTCGCTGTCGGCCAAGGACATCGAAATGTTCACCCGTGACGGCGACGAGTGGGTGCGTTTCCGCCTCGGCACCAAGGACGCGAGCAACAAGGTCTACGAACACAAGATCGCGCGGATCAGCAAGATCAAGACCCGTTCCGAAGAGGACGAGGATGAAAAGGACGAAGCCGCCCCCACCAAGCGTCCTGTGGTCGATCTGGAACTGTGCCTGGGCAACGTCAAGCGCACGGTCGAGGTCAACCTGACCGACCGCAGCAGCTTCAACTATCCGCTGCTGATCGGCGCCAAAGCCTTGCGCGAATTCGGCGCCGCAGTGAACCCGGCACGCCGCTTTACCGCCGACAAACCCGACTGCTGATTGACGGGATGAGAGGCTTGGGCCACCGTTGCGCAACTTAACTGCCGTGCTCGGACACCATGCCTCATATCCTGATAGTCGAAGACGAAGCGGCCATTGCCGACACGTTGATTTTTGCCTTGCAGGGCGAAGGCTTCACCACGACTTGGGTGAGCCTCGGCGCGGCGGCGCTTGAGCATCAGCGCCAGACCCCGGCCGACCTGATCATTCTCGACATCGGCCTGCCGGACATCAGCGGCTTCGAAACCTGCAAGCAATTGCGCCGTTTCAGCGAGGTGCCGGTGATGTTCCTCAGCGCACGGGACGGCGAAATCGACCGCGTTGTAGGCCTGGAAATCGGCGCCGACGACTACGTGGTCAAGCCGTTCAGCCCACGGGAAGTGGCGGCGCGGGTCCGGGCGATCCTCAAGCGCATGGCGCCGCGCGTGGCACCCGAGGTGACAGCGGCGCTGTTTCGCATCGACAGCGAACGGGTACAGATCACCTATCGCGGCCAAATCCTGAGCCTGACCCGCCACGAATTCCGCCTGCTGCAATGCCTGCTCGAGCAACCCGAACGCGTCTTCAGCCGCGAGCAATTGCTTGATGCCCTGGGCGTGGCCGCCGATGCCGGTTATGAACGCAGCATCGACAGCCACATCAAGAGCGTGCGCGCCAAACTGCGGTTGGTAAGGCCCGACGCCGAACCGATCCAGACCCATCGCGGCCTCGGCTACAGCTACAGTCCGGGGCATAGCTGATGGCGCTGGGTATCCGGATCTTCCTGGTCTACGTGCTGTTCATCGGCCTGACCGGTTACTTCGTGCTCAACACCGTGATGCAGGAAATCCGCCCCGGCGTGCGTCAGTCCACCGAAGAAACCCTGGTGGACACCGCCAACCTGATGGCAGAAATTCTGCGCGACGACTTCAAGGCCGGCACCCTCAACCAGAATCACTGGCCGCAACTGCTCAAGGCTTACGGCGGGCGGCAACCGAAGGCGAGCATCTGGGGCTTGCCGAAGAATCAGGTCAGCCACCGCATCTACGTCACAGACGCCAAAGGCATCGTGGTGCTGGACTCCAGCGGCGTGGCGGTGGGCCAGGATTATTCGCGCTGGAACGACGTCTACCTGACCCTGCGCGGCGAATACGGCGCGCGCTCGAGCCGCAGCGATCCCAACGATGCGAGCTCCTCGGTGATGCACGTCGGCGCGCCGATTCGCGACAACGGCCAGATTATCGGCGTGGTCACCGTGGCCAAACCCAACAGCTCCTTGCAGCCCTACGTCGATCGCACGGAACGCCGCTTGTTCGCTTACGGCGCCGGGTTGATCGGCCTCGGCCTGGTGTTCGGCGCATTGCTGTCATGGTGGCTGAGCGCGGCGCTACGGCGATTGACCGCTTATGCCCAAGCAGTCAGCGAAGGCCGCAGGGTCGAGGTGCCGCATTATCGTGGTGGTGAACTGGAGCAACTGGCGACAGCGGTGGAACAGATGCGCACGCAACTGGAAGGCAAGGCCTACGTCGAGCGCTACGTGCACACCCTGACCCATGAACTGAAAAGCCCGCTGGCAGCAATTCGCGGTGCGGCGGAACTGCTGCAAGGCGAGATGCCGCTGGCTCAACAGCAGCGTTTCGTCAGCAACATCGACAGCGAAAGTGCGCGGATGCAGCAGTTGATCGAACGGTTGCTGAATTTGGCGCAGGTCGAACAGCGCCAGGGTCTGGAAGAGCGGGTTGAAGTGCCGCTGGCGGCGTTGGTGGGTGAGTTGCTGGACGCTCAGGCGGCGCGAATCGAAGGCAAACAGTTGTGTGTTGAGCAGACGGTTGCTGCGGATCTGGTGCTGGTCGGTGAGCCGTTTTTGTTGCGTCAGGCGTTGGGTAATCTGCTGGAAAACGCTTTGGATTTCACGCCGGTACAGGGTGTTTTGCGATTTAGCGCCGAGCGGGTTGAGGAGGGGATTGAGTTCAGGCTGTTCAACCAGGCTGAGGCGATTCCTGACTATGCATTACCGAGGTTGAGTGAGCGGTTCTACTCGCTGCCACGCCCGGACAGTGGGCGTAAAAGCACCGGGTTGGGGCTTAACTTCGTGGAAGAAGTGGTTAAGTTGCATGGGGGTGCGATGGACATCGGTAATGTTGAGGGCGGTGTGCAGGTGAGTTTGCGGTTGCCAGCCTAAAACCACCCCTCTCCCCAGAGGGGAGAGGGTGAAAGGGAGCCGATCTCCATCGCTCTAAAGGCCAGAGTTCGACTCGGACTTTCAGGTCGATGTAGCTCCAAGAGCACATCGGTCGGTCCCCTCGCCCCTTTGGGGCGGTCCGACGTTTCGGGAGGGTTAGGGTGAGGGGGGGATCTACCTGCCGAAACACTCTCCACAAAGTCTCCACATTCCCCCCACAAAACCCTCACACACCACTCCCAGACTCTCCCTCATTCGAACAGGGAGAGACCCACATGAACCGCAATCTGACCATCAAACTCGGGGCAATTGCCCTGCTGATTCTGTTATTGCTGATCCCGCTGCTGATGATCAACGGCGTGATCGAGGACCGTCAGCAACTGCGTGACGGTGTGCTGGAAGATATCGCCCGCAGTTCCAGCTACAGCCAGCAATTGAGCGGGCCGTTGATGGTGGTGCCGTATCGCAAAGTGGTGCGCAGTTGGAAGCTCAACGAAAAAACCAACGAGCGTTACCAGGAAGTCGGCGAAGAGCGGGGCCGTTTGTACTTCCTGCCGGAGCGTTTTGAACTGGATGGCAACGTCCAGACCGAACTGCGTTCCCGGGGCATTTATGAAGCGCGGCTGTTCCACGCCGACAACCGCATCAGTGGCCACTTCTCGATCCCTGAACAACTGGGCATCAAGGAAGACTTCGCCGACTACCAGTTCGACCAGCCATTCCTGTCGGTGGGCATCAGCGACATTCGTGGCATCGAAAACGCCCTGAAACTGGAACTCGACGGCCAGCGCCTGGACTTCGTTCCTGGCAGCCAGGTCGGATTCTTGGGCGAGGGCGTGCACGTCATGCTGCCGGCGCTGGATGCGAAAAAAGCCACGGAACTGGCCTTCGGTTTCGACCTGCGTTTGCAAGGCACCGGTCAGTTGCAAGTGCTGCCGGTGGGCAAGACCAGCAAGGTATCGCTCGCCGCCAACTGGCCACACCCAAGCTTTATCGGCAACTACCTGCCGGCCCAGCGTGAAGTCACCGATCAGGGTTTCACCGCCAATTGGCAGACCTCGTTTTTCTCCACCAACCTGCAAGAGGCGCTGAGCAGTTGTGTGTCCGGTGGTGGCTGTGAAGCGTTCAACGGCCACAGCTTCGGCGTGAGCTTCATCGACCCGGTGGACCAGTACCTGAAAAGCGATCGAGCGATCAAATATGCGCTGCTGTTCATCGTCCTGACCTTCGCCGGTTTCTTCCTCTTCGAAGTCCTGAAAAGCCTGGCAGTGCACCCGGTGCAATACGCGCTGGTCGGCGTGGCCCTGGCGTTCTTCTACCTGTTGTTGCTGTCGCTGTCCGAGCACATTGGCTTTGCCTTGGCGTATCTGTTGTCGGCGAGCGGTTGTGTGGCGCTGATCGGTTTCTATGTCTGCCACGTGCTGCGCAGCGTGCGCCACGGCTTGAGTTTTTCGGCGGGGTTGGCGGGGTTGTACGGGTTGCTTTATGGCTTGCTGAGTGCCGAGGATTACGCGCTGTTGATGGGCTCGCTGTTGCTGTTCGGGCTGCTGGGTGTGTTCATGGTGCTGACCCGCAAACTGGACTGGTACGGGATCGGGGCGAAGGCGGCCAAGCCGTTGGTGTTTGATATGGGAGCGGTGGAATGAGCCGGTCGTTGGGGTTGCGTGAGGATCAGCGGGAAGGGGAGGTGTTGGCGACGCTGATTGTTGGGTTGTTTCCAGTAGATCCGGTGTGGTGCATTCGCGAGCAAGCCCGCTCCCACAGGGGATTGTATGAACAACACAAAACCAATGTGGGAGCGGGCTTGCTCGCGAAGAGGCCCGAACAGTCAGCGAAGCTCTAAGCCTTAGGCATCGTCGCCAGCATCGAGGCCCGCTGACTCACCTCAAAAAACCACTCGGCCAGTTTCGGATTCGCCGCGCGCCATTCCAGGTCTGGATGGCGCAAGTCGAGGTAACCCAAGGCACACGCCACGCTGATCGCCGCCACGTCGAAATGGCTGGTCAGTTCGGCAATCGCATCCGCTTCGAGCAAAGCCAGGGCGCGGTGGATCTTCTCGCGCTGGCCGTCGAGCCACTGGTCCCAGTGTTTCTCCGGGGCGCGCAGGGCTTGTTCGTAGCGAATCATCACCGCGGCGTCCATGATCCCGTCGGGCAGGGAGGCCAGGGTCAGGCGGCGCCAACGGGCCGAGCCGTCGCGCGGGATCAGCGGATTGCCGACATGCTGGTGATCGAGGTAATCGAGGATCACCCGACTGTCATGGATCACGTTGCCATCGGCCAGGCGCAGGGCCGGGATCTTGCCCAGCGGGTTGTCTTCGCAGAGCGCCAGGTCCGGACTGACCGGCGTCAATTGGCTAAGTTGCAGGGCCACGCGGTCGGTCTGACCGGTCTCGTGCAGCAGCACCGTGACTTTGCGAACGAAGGGCGAAGCGGGGTTGTAGAACAGGGTCATGCTCGGGGCGGACATGGCAGCGTCTCGATCGGTGGCAGTGCGGGGCAGCATAGCGTGTTGGTTCGATAGCTCAAGATCAGAAATGCCTGGATCAAAACTTGTGGGAGCGAGCCTGCTCGCGAAGAGGCCATATCAGTCGACAATGATGTTGTCTGATAGGCCGCTTTCGCGAGCAGGCTCGCTCCCACAGGGGGATGTGTGGTTTCTGGGGGATTAGCGGCGTTGCAACAATCCACGCAGGGCGAGGGCGGCGGGAATGCCCAGGCCCAGCCAGCTCAACGCGTCCCAAACCCCATCCCCCAGCAATGCGGAGAACAACCCCGCAGCGCTGAGCAGGGCAATCACCGTCGGCGTCGCAAACACTTTCCAGAAATTCGACTGCCTGGGTTTCATGCCGGATGCTCCACTTTCGCGAGCACCGGCTTCGCCGCTCTACGCCGCACGACCCACAGATAAACCCCGCTGCCGAGCACGATGATGGTCAGCACATCCAGGGTCGCCCAGAGGATTTTCATCGGCATGCCGCCGTAATCGCCGAAGTGCAGCGGCTGCGACATGCCCATCGCGTCCATGTACCACGGACGCTCGGCCACGGCGGTGACCTTCAGGGTGCTGGCGTCGATCAACACCGGGGTCAGCAAGTGCGAGGTCAGGTGGGTGCTGCCTTTCATGAACACCGCGTAATGGTGTTCGCTGGAGAAACGCGTGCCGGGGAAGGCGATGAAGTCCGGCTGCATGCCCGGCGCGACCTCCTTGGCGATGTCGAGCAGACGGGTGGCGGGGGCCAGTTGCGTCAGCGGCGGCGCATCCCGGTAAGGCGCGACCATCGCGCTCAGGCTGTCGTTGCGCCATGCGGCGATCAGCAGGTCGGCGCAGGCGCTGATCACACCGGTCACGCCAACCACCAGGGCCCAGGTCAGGGTTACCACGCCGATCAGGTTGTGCAGGTCGAGCCAGCGCAGGCGGGTGGATTTGTCCTGGCGCACGGTGGCGAATTTCAAGCGCCGCATGAACGGCAGGTACAGCACCGTCCCGGAAACGATCGCCGCTACGAACATCATCCCCATGAAAGCCAGCAGCAACTTGCCCGGCAGTCCGGCGAACATGTCCACGTGCAAACGCAACATGACCATCATCAACCCGCCATTGGCCGACGGCATTTCCAGCGCTTCGCCGGTGCGGGCGTCGAGCATGAAGGTGTGGGACGAGTTGGGCTCGGTGCCAGCGGTTTTCGCCATGATCGCGATCACGCCGTTGGGGTCTTCATCGTCGTAGCCGAAATACTGCATGACTTCGCTGGGACGATGTTTTTCAGCGGCCGCCACCAACTGCTGCAAATTCAGCTGCGGTGTCTCGGCCGGCATGACCTTCAACTCGGCGGCATCGCCCAGCAGATGGTCGATCTCGTGGTGGAAGATCAACGGCAGGCCGGTCAGTGCCAGCATCAGCAGGAACACCGTGCAGATCAGGCTGGTCCAGGTGTGCACGCAGGACCAGCGGCGAATTGTTTTACTTTTCATTTCATGGCCTTCAGAAATACCAAAGCCGTCCACAAGGACGGCTTGGTCATAGCGCGTGTCAGGTCAGGCGTTTACCACTTGTAGGACGCACTGGCGACGACGCTGCGTTGGTCGCCGTAGTAGCAGTAAAAACTATCGCAAGTGGAGATGTAGTCCTTGTCGAACAGGTTGGTGGCGTTCAGTGCCAGCGATGCGCCTTTCAGGCTGTTATCCAGACGACCCAAGTCGTAATGCACCGCCGCGTCGAACACCGTGTAGGCGTCAGCCTTGCCCAGCCAGGTGTTGCCCTGATCGCCATAAGTGTTGCCGGTGTAGCGCGCGCCCGCACCGATGCCGAAACCATCCAGCACGCCGTTGTGCCAGGTGTAATCGGCCCACAGCGAGGCTTGCTGGTTTGGCATCAGTTGCAGGCGATTGCCTTTGAAATTGCCTTTTTGCACTTCGGACTTGGCCAGGGTGTAGGCGGCGATGACTTTCAGGTTGTCCGTTACGTCGGAAACCGCTTCCAGCTCCAGGCCTTTAACCTTCACTTCGCCGGTCTGGCTGGTGATCGAGACGTTGTCCGAGTTGGTCGTGGTGACGGAGACGTTTTTCTGGGTCAGGTCATACACCGCAGCGGTCAGCAGAGTATTGCTGCCCGGTGGCTGGTACTTGATGCCCAGTTCCCACTGCTTGCCTTCCGTTGGTTTGAACGAATCGGTCGGCGAGGACGTGGCTTTGCTGGTCGGCTGGAACGACTCGGCGTAGGACAGGTAGGGCACGAAGCCCGAGTCGAACACATAGCTGACCGCCGCGTTGCCGCTGAATTTCTTGTCCCGCTCGGTGTTGGTCGCATCGCCCTTGTTGAAGAACGTGGTGCCGGTGTGGACCCAGTCCTCGCGCCCGCCGAGGGTCAGGCGCCATTGGTCGAGGGCCATCTGGTCCTGGACGTATACGCCGGTCTGGTAGGTCTTCTGGTCGTAGTCGTAGAACGCCGTCGAACGTGACGGGCGTTCGATGGGTTGGCCATAGATCGGGTTATTGACGTTGGTGGTCAGACCGTCGCCGAAGATCGAGGTGTAGTTGTTGTTGCTGCGCTGGTGATCGAGACCGATCAGCAGGGTGTGGCGAATGTCGCCGGTGGCGAAGTCACCCTGCAAGTTGTTGTCCACGGCGAACTGGCTGATGTCTTCGTCGACACTGGTGCTCGAGCGACCCACGTTGCCCTGGGCGTCAACTTGGGTGAACGGGTACGCACCTGGCGTCAGTGCCTGGAACGACAGGTCCGACTTGGTGTAGCGCAGGTTCTGCTTGAACTGCCAGACATCGTTGAAACGATGTTCAAAGGCGTAGCCCAGTGCGTAGTAGGTGCGGTCGTAGTATTCCCAGTCCGGGTCGCCCAGGTTTTTGTGATGGGAGATATCGCCGAGCGGCGAACGGATCTTCGTACCTTGCACCGGCAGGAACTGGCTGGTGATGCCGGTATCGTCGCGGGTGAATTGCGTCAGCAGCGTGAGCTTGGTGTCCGGGTCGATGTTCCAGGTCAGGCTGGGTGCGATGTTGTAGCGCTTGTTGTCGACGTGATCGACCTGTGTGCCGCTGTCGCGCAGGACGCCGCTCAGACCGTAGAGAAACCGGCCTTCCTCATCAATCTTGCCGGTGCTGGCAAAGCTGATCTGGCGATGGTTGTCGCTGCCGTATTGCAGCTGGATTTCATTGCTCGACTCGGCGCTGGGACGGCGGCTGACCATGTCCAGCAGGCCGCCCGGCGGGGTCTGGCCGTACACCGAAGAGGCCGGGCCGCGCAGCAGGGCCAGGCGATCAAGGTTCCAGGTTTCCTGTTTCGGGTTGGAGTAGACGCCCCGGGGCAGGGGCAGGCCATCGAGGAACTGGGTCGGCTCGAAACCGCGCACTCGCAGCCAGTCGTCCCGCGTGTCACTGCCGTAACTGCTGGCGGTGATGCCGGGCATGTAGCGCACGGCGTCATCCAGGTTTTGCACACCGCGATCTTCCATTTGCTGGCGGGTAGCGACGGAAATCGAACGCGGTGCTTCGACCAGCGCAGTGTCGGTCTTGGTGCCGGCAGCAGTGCGTGTAGCCAAGTAGCCTTCGACCGGACCCCAGGCGCTTTCAGCGTTTTCCACACCAATGACCGCCGTTTCCGGCAACGCCATCACGCCTTCCGGCACGGCCACCAGGCTGTAGGTGCCGGTGCTGCTTTGTTCCAGTTGCAAACCGGTGCCGCGCAAGGCTTCACGCAGCGCGCCGGTGGCGTCGAACTGGCCGTTGACCGGCGCCGAGGTCTTGCCCGCCGCCAGGGATGGATTCAGCGACAGCGCCAGACCGGCCTGGCTGGCGATCTGGTTCAGGGTGCTGGCCAATGGCGCGGCCGGCAGGTTGTAGGCGCGAACGCTGGACGCCTGTTCAGCGGCGATCAGTTGGCTGCTGGCCAGAGGGGCACAAAGGGCAATGGCGACCGCCAGCAAACTGGGGCGCAACAAGGTGTCGAGCGAACGGGACATACAGCGGCTCCTGAATGGAAATATTTCTCAATTGCCTAGGTGCCGAACGAGAATGCAAAAGTGATAGGGCTGGATGAAAATAATTTCGATTCACGACCAGGATCGTTCCCACGCTCTGCGTGGGAATGCCTCAATGGACGCTCTGCGTCCGCTTCGGCAGGGGACGCGGAGCGTCCCGGGCTGCATTCCCACGCAGAGCGTGGGAACGATCGATTCGTGATCTTCGCTGCGGCGGCTGGCCTCTTCGCGGGCAAGCCACGCTCCCACGGTTGATCTGAGGCGAACACAAAACCCCTGTGGGAGCGGGCTTGCTCGCGAAGGCGTCTTGCCAGACGCCGCAGGCCTCAAGGCTTGCCGTCAGCCTTCGCCACCGTCACCCACCACGGCGTGTGCTGTTCAATCTGTACCGGCAAGGTCGGCAGCAGCGCGCTCAACGCCTTGTCGGTGTCGTGCAACGGGAAGCTGCCGGTGATTCGCAGGTCGGCGACTTCCGGCGCCACGCCCAGATAGCCACGGCGGTAGCGGCCGAGTTCATGCACCAGGTCTTCCAGGCGCGCGTTGTCTACGACCAGCATGCCGCGAGTCCAGGCGTCGGCGCCGAGGTTGAGCGCGACGATCGGGCCCAGACCATTGCTGCGCATCAGCACTTGCTGGCCTTCGCGCAGGATCTGTTCCTCGGGGCTCGACTCCGGATGCGCCGCCACCGCCGATTGCAACACGCTCAGCCGCGTGCCTTCGTCTTCGCGCTTGACCAGGAACCGCGTCCCCAATGCGCGCATGCTGCCTTCGCGGGTTTCGACGATAAACGGCCGGGCATCGCCGTGACCGGTTTCGACGAGGATCTCGCCGTCCTGAAGGATGATCCGCCGCTGCTTCTCATCGAAGCGCACATCCACGGCGCTGTGGGTGTTGAGGTTGATCACGGTGCCGTCGGCCAGGCGCAAGGTGCGCTGTTCACCGGTGGCAGTGCGCTGATCGGCCAGCCAATAGTCGATAGGCAGGTAACGATCACCGGCGAACAGTGCCAGCCCGATCACCGCGACCACACTGGCCAAGCCACTGCCGAGCTTGCGCACTCGCCGACGGATGCTTTCGCGCGATTGCAGCAACGCCGTGCGGGCCGGGCCGCTGGCCACGCTGAAACGCTGATCGAGCATGCCCAGTTGGCGCCAGGCGCGGGCGTGTTCTTCGTGGGCGGCGTGCCATTTGGCGAACTCTTCGCGCTCGATCGGGCTGCCGGAATCCAGGGACAATTGCCAGGCAATCGCCGCATCCAGCACCTGTGCCGACACCGGTTTGGAACTGGCCGGACTCATACTGGCTCACCGTACAAGGCGATGTAGCACTGGCGAATGCCCTGGGCCAGGTACTGACGCACCCGTGGCACCGAAACCCCGAGTTTCTCGGCGATTTCACCGTGGCTCAGGCCATCGAGGCGGTTATAGAGGAAGGCTGCGCGGGCCTTGGTCGAGAGTTTGCCGAGCAGACGGTCGATAGCCTTAAGGTCTTCGAGGATCATCTGCTGCTCTTCCACCGACGGTTGTTCGCCTTCGGGAATCAGCATCAGTTCGGTGAGGTAGGCCTGTTCCAGCGCGGCGCGGCGGAAGTAATCGAACAGCAGGCCCTTGGCGATCGCCACCAGGAATGCGCGGGGTTCGCGCGGTTCCCGCAGTTCGTCACGGCCGAGCAGGCGGACAAAAGTGTCCTGGCTCAGGTCTTCGGCCCGTTGCGGGCATGCCACGTTGCGGCGCAGCCAAGCCAATAGCCAACCGCGATGGTCGCGATATAACGCACCGACGAGCTCGCTGTGAGGGCCTTGGACTGACGACACGTAGCATCACCGATTGGGAAGTGTTAACTAACGAGAATTGTTCGCGATTGTGTCAGAGGTGGGGGAGGTAAGCAATTAACGCTGGTCGGGTGGTTGTCGAGCAATGCGGTATGAAGTCGAACAACATTCTGTGGCGAGGGAGCTTGCTCCCGCTCGGCTGCGTAGCAGTCGTCAATCCGCAGAGCGGGGTTTGTCTGGGAAATGCAGGGGGCCGCTTCGCGCCCCAGCGGGAGCAAGCTCCCTCGCCACAAAAGCTTCCTGCCACAAAATTCATGCAAGATTTAAAACGAAGGCGCCCGCTGCCGCCGTTTCCACTGGCTGATTCGCTGCTGCAAATTCAACGGGCTATGAATCTGTTGCTGCCGCGCCCGGCTGAACAGAATCAATGCCAGCTCCGCCGTGGCCAATGCATCGGCGCTGGCGTTATGTCGCTCGAACACCTCAAGCTTGAACCACTCAATCCACTCATCCAGCCCGGCCTCGCGAATGTTCGCCTGCGGGCAGAGCAGCGGCGCGATGTCCGCCACATCCAGGAATGGATGCTGCAACTTGTAGCCCAGATGATCTTTCAGCGCGCGCCCGAGCATGTGCTGATCGAACGGCGCATGAAACGCCAGCACCGGGCTGTCGCCGAGGAACTCCATGAACTCCAGCAACGCCTCGGCCGGGTCGCTGCCGGCGGCGATCGCGCTGGGCCCCAGGCCATGGATCAACATGCTCGGCGCCAGTTTCAGATCGACGCATTGCAGGGTGCGTTCGAATTGCTGGCTGAAATCGATTGCGCCGTCCTCGATCACCACGGCGCCGATGGACAACACCCGATCCTTGTTCAGGTTCAGCCCGGTGGTTTCCAGGTCCAGCACTACCCAACGCTGCTCGCGCAGGCTGCATTCGCTCAGTCCGGCACCGGCCGGCAAGCGCTGCAGCCGCTGTTGCAGGGCCTCGGGTAACAGCGGGGTCGCCGGGCGCAACCATGAAAACAGGCTCATAACTGATACCGCAGGGTCAGGCTGCTTTGCAGGCGTTGGGCCTGGCGCAGGGATTCACGCAGGATGCGCCGGTCCAGATGATTGAGGCTGTCGGGATCGACGCGGTTGGAGTAGGGCAAATTCTCCCGGGTCTGTAGCTGATGTTGCTGCATGCGGGTTTGTTGGATGAAGTGATACGCCTCTTCGTACGCCGCGCCGTCCAGTGGGTCGATGACCTCTTTATCCACCAATTGCCGAAAGCGTTCCTGGGTGTTGTTGGCTTCGATGCCATTCGCCAGGGCGAGCAATCGGGCGCCATCCACAAACGGCGTCAGCCCTTGGACTTTCAGATCCAGCGTGGCTTTCTCGCCATTCTTGCGCGCCAGCACAAACTCACGGAATCGTCCTACGGGCGGACGGTTGCGCAACGCATTCTCGGCCATCATTCGCTGGAACAAACGGTTGTCCGCTACCTGATCGAGAATCCCTCGACGCAATTGCTCGCAGCCCTGCTCGTCGCCCCAGACCACCCGCAAGTCGAAATAAATACTCGATCCCAACAGGTTCTCCGGCGTCGCCTCACGAATAAACGCCGCGAACCGCCGCGCCCATTCAGCCCTAGACAAACACAGCTCGGGGTTGCCGGCCATGATATTGCCCTTGCACAGGGTGAAGCCGCACAGCGCCAGGCTGTGGTTGATTTGCTGGGCGATGGGCAACAGCTTGCCGCGAACCTCGGCGGCGTGGGCCGCGTCCCGGGCTTCGAACAGAATGCCGTTGTCCTGATCGGTGTGCAGGGTCTGCTCACGGCGGCCTTCGCTGCCGAAGCACAGCCAACTGAACGGCACGCCGGGGTCGCCTTTCTCGGCGAGGGTCAGTTCGATCACCCGGCACACGGTGTGGTCGTTGAGCAGCGTGATGATGTGGGTGATCTGGGTCGAGGACGCGCCGTGGGCCAGCATGCGCTCCACCAGTTGGCCGATTTCACCGCGCAGCGCCACCAGGTTTTCGACTTTCTGGGCGCTGCGGATGGTCCGCGCCAGGTGCACCAGATCGACCCGTTGCAGGGAAAACAGATCGCGCTCGGACACCACGCCGCACAGGCGATGGTCCTTGACCAGGCAGACGTGGGCGATGTGCCGTTCGGTCATGGCAATCGCCGCGTCGAAAGCGCTGTGATCCGGGGTTAGGAAAAACGGCGCCTGGGTCATGTGGCCCTCGATGGCTTCGTTGAAGTCATTGATGCCTTGAGCCACGACATGGCGCAGGTCGCGCAGGGTGAAAATGCCCAGCGGCGCTTTCTGTTCGTCGACGATCACGATGCTGCCGACCTGTTGCTCGTGCATCAGGGTCACGGCTTCGCGCAGGGGCGTGGTCGGGGTGCATGTCACTGGATGCCGCATGGCCAGTTCGCCCAGCCGGGTGTTCAGGGAATATTGCGTGCCGAGGGTTTCCACGGCTTTTTGCTGGACCTGCTGGTTGACCTGATCCAGCAGGCTGCTGACCCCGCGCAGGGCGAAGTCGCGAAAGGTATTGGAGAGGGCGAACAGCTTGATGAAGGCCAGTTTGTTCAGTTGCAGGCAGAAGGTGTCTTCGGCGGCCAGGTGTTCGGTGCGGGTTGCCCGCTCTCCCAGCAGCGCCGCTAGGGGGAAACACTCACCGGTGGTGATTTCGAAGGTGGTTTCGGTGCCGCCCTTGGCCGTGTGCGGGCGTTCGCCGACGACTCGACCTTGTTTGACGATGTAGAAGTGCTCAACCGGGCCGTCGGCGGGTTTGATGATGCTGTCGCCGGGCGCATAAAAGCGCAGCTGACATTGCTCCACCAGGTAGGCCAGGTGCGCATGTTCCATTTGATTGAAGGGCGGGAAACGCTGGAGGAATTGCAAGGTGCCCTGGATGTTCTGCAATACCGCGGTTTTCCCTGCCTGGGTGAAGGCGTCCGCTTTACTCATCACTATTACCGCAGTCTTTTTTGAATTGTTGTTGTCGGATTGTTCAGCCATGGTCGGCCCCTGTGCGCAGGGTGCCCATTGGACGTAAGTCTAGGTAGCCGGTGGATATGGCTATATTTCGGATATGCCCTACGCACATTGTGGGAAAACGTCTCATTTTTCCTCTAGGCAAAATATCCGACGAAGTGCACATTGAAGCTCTGCTTAGCGATGTCTGACCACTGTGCTAGGGGATTGAATAGAAAACGTAGAGAAAGCCATGTCCGACCACGATATTTTGAGTGACGCCGAGCGCGAGGCGCTCAGTGCGATCATGCTGGAGCCTGATCTTCCGCCGCAGCGGGTATTGATCGTCGATGACGACAAAGATGCCCGGGAGCTGCTATCGGAGATCCTTGGTCTGGATGGCATTCGTTGCATGACCGCTGCCAGTGGTGAGACCGCACTCAAAATGCTGGACGAGAAGCCGTCAATTGGCCTGGTGATTACCGATCTGCGCATGGGACATGTGGATGGCCTGGAATTGATCCGCCAAGTGCGTGAATCGGTCCGGGCGGCGATGCCGATCATCATTGTGTCTGGCGATGCCGACGTGGGGGACGCCATTGCCGCCATGCACTTGAGCGTGGTGGATTTCCTGCTCAAGCCGATTGATACCGGCAAGTTGCTGGCGTTGGTCAAGCATGAGTTGGGGATGGAGCCTTAGTTCACCCCTTTGAACGCTGCACATTCCCCTTGTGGGAGCGGGCTTGCTCGCGAAGGCGGAGTGTCAGTAAACATTTATTCGACTGACACTCCCTCTTCGCGAGCAAGCCCGCTCCCACAAGGGGAATGCATTCACAAATAAAAAAGCCCTGATCGAAAGATCAGGGCTTTTTCATTTACGGCGTCAGCGCTCAGTTACAGGCCATTGGCAGCCTTGAACTCGCGACGACGACGGTGCAAGACCGGCTCGGTGTAGCCGTTCGGCTGCTTAGTGCCTTCGATCACCAGTTCGACCGCCGCCTGGAAGGCGATGTTGCTGTCGAAGTTCGGTGCCAATGGACGGTACACCGCGTCATTGGCGTTCTGGCGGTCAACCACCGGCGCCATGCGCTTGAGGCTTTCCAGGACCTGATCTTCAGTAACGATGCCATGACGCAGCCAGTTGGCGATGTGCTGGCTGGAGATACGCAGTGTCGCACGGTCTTCCATCAGGCCGACGTCATTGATGTCCGGCACTTTCGAACAGCCCACGCCCTGGTCGATCCAGCGCACCACATAACCAAGGATGCCCTGGGCGTTGTTGTCCAGTTCGTTCTTGATCTGCTCTGCGGTCCAGCTCGGGTTCACGGCCAGCGGGATGGTCAGGATGTCGTCCACCGACGCGCGCGCACGTTTGGCCAGTTCGGCCTGACGGGCGAACACATCAACCTTGTGGTAATGCAGCGCGTGCAGTGCAGCGGCGGTCGGCGAGGGTACCCAAGCGGTGTTGGCGCCGGCCAATGGGTGAGCGATTTTCTGTTCGAGCATCGCCGCCATCAGGTCGGGCATCGCCCACATGCCTTTACCGATCTGGGCGCGACCTTGCAGGCCGGTGCTCAGGCCGATATCGACGTTCCAGTTTTCGTAGGCGCCGATCCACTTCTCAGTCTTCATGTCGGCCTTGCGCACCATCGGGCCGGCTTCCATGGAGGTGTGGATTTCGTCGCCGGTGCGGTCGAGGAAACCAGTGTTGATGAACACCACGCGCTCGCTGGCAGCCTTGATGCAGGCCTTGAGGTTGACCGTAGTGCGGCGCTCCTCGTCCATGATCCCGACTTTCAGCGTGTTACGCGGCAGGTCGAGCACGTCTTCGATGCGCCCGAACAGCTCGTTGGTGAACGCGGCTTCTTCCGGGCCGTGCATCTTCGGCTTCACGATGTAGACCGAGCCGGTGCGGCTGTTCTTGCGCGAGCTGGTGCCGTTGAGGCTGTGGATCGCCGCGAGGCAGGTCACCAGACCGTCGAGGATGCCTTCCGGCACTTCGTTACCGTCTTTATCGAGGATCGCGTCGATGGTCATCAAGTGGCCAACGTTGCGCACGAACAACAGCGAACGACCGTGCAGGCTCAGTTCCTTGCCATCGACGCCGGTGTAGGTGCGGTCGGCGTTCATGGTGCGGGTAAAGGTCTGACCACCCTTGGAGACTTCTTCCGACAGATCGCCCTTCATCAGGCCGAGCCAGTTGCGGTAGATCACCACTTTGTCATCGGCATCGACGGCGGCGACGGAGTCTTCGCAGTCCATGATGGTGGTCAGTGCGGCTTCCATCAGGATGTCTTTGATGCCGGCGGCGTCGGTCTGGCCGACCGGGGTGCTGGCATCGACCTGGATTTCGAAGTGCAGGCCGTTGTTTTTCAGCAGGATCGCGGTCGGCGCGGCGGCGTCACCGTGGAAACCGATCAACTGAGCGTCGTTGCGCAGGCCAGTGTTGCTGCCACCCTTAAGGGCGACCACCAGTTTGCCGTCAACGATCTTGTAGCCGGTGGAATCGACGTGAGTGCCGGCGGCCAATGGCGCCGCTTCGTCGAGGAAGGCGCGGGCGAAGGCGATAACCTTGTCGCCGCGAACCTTGTTGTAGCCTTTGCCTTTTTCCGCGCCGTCAGCTTCGCTGATGGCGTCGGTGCCGTAGAGCGCGTCATACAGCGAGCCCCAACGGGCGTTCGAGGCATTGAGCGCGAAACGCGCGTTCATCACCGGCACCACGAGTTGCGGGCCGGCCATGCGGGCGATTTCGTCATCGACATTTTGCGTCGTTGCCTGGAAATCGGCCGCTTCTGGCAGCAGATAACCGATGTCTTGCAAGAAGGCTTTATAAGCCACGGCGTCGTGCGCCTGACCGGCTCGCGCCTGGTGCCAGCCGTCAATACGAGCCTGGAAATCATCGCGTTTGGCGAGTAGGGCTTTGTTCTTCGGCGCCAGGTCATGAATGACCTTATCGGCACCGGCCCAGAACTTATCGGCGGTGAGGCCGGTACCGGGAATGGCTTCGTTGTTCACGAAGTCGAACAGGACTTTGGCGACCTGCAGGCCACCGACTTGAACGTGTTCAGTCATTGCTTGCCTCACTCTGCTCAGCTATTTCGCTTTTCAGCTCTTCAATTTTGACAATGAAGCCTCTGGCCATTTAAACCACAAACCCGTTCGCCAGTACATGCCCTCGCGGGCGGCTGGGTTCGGTCCAATCAACGGCTTGGAGGCCTTGCTGACGGGGCTTTCAGGGTTGCGAGTGTGCCGGTGGCAGACATCGATCCAACGTTATGTAGTGCGCGCTGCGGCATACTACATGATGAATTGCGCTTGTGAAAATTAGACTAATTACGTCGTTCTGCGACCCCATGACGCATTGCAGTCATGTCGGGGAACGGGATGTTCTCAAAAAACTATTGGATTGTTCCAGTTAAATATAAAAACTTGTACACGATTTGTTGATTCCGTCAGAGCGGCGGCGCGTCCCTTCACGAGCAAGCCCGCTCCCACAGGGATTGCGCCAACCCTGTGGGAGCGGGCTTGCTCGCGAAGGCGTCGGCCAATTCAACGCAGCAATAACCCTTGCCTATACTTCTCTTTCTATAACAAAAGAGGGCTGCGCCATGGACCACCTCGTACTCACCGTATTCGCGCCGGACAAGCCAGGGCAGGTCGAGCGCATTGCCCAATGCATTGCCGAGCATGGCGGCAACTGGCTGGAAAGCCGCATGTCGCGCATGGCCGGGCAGTTCGCCGGGATTCTTCGGGTGGGCGTGCCGGCCGAAGCCTACGACGAATTGGTCGATGCCCTGCAAGCCTTGTCGACCCATGGCATTCGCGTACTGATCGCTGAAAGCGGCATCGAACAATCCTGCACCTGGAAACCGATCGCCATGGAACTGGTGGGCAATGACCGGCCGGGGATCGTGCGCGACATCACGCGCTTGCTGAGTGAGCAGGGGGTGAACCTGGAACGTCTGGTCACCGAAGTGCGCCCGGCGCCGATGAGCAGCGAGCCGTTGTTCCACGCCGAGGCGATTCTCGCCGTGCCGCTGACCTTGTCCCTGGATGTGCTGCAATCGCGCCTGGAAACCCTGGCCGATGACTTGATGGTGGAATTGGTGCTGCGCAGTGATCCTTGAACCGCCGTCCCCAACCGGGTTATCCAAGTTAAACGTGCACCTGCCTGTGGATAACCTGTAGAAACTCGCCCCCAGGCCACGTCGGCCGGGGTTCTTCAGGATCTGATCAAAAAACCAGCAGTTTCAACAAGTTGCGCACAAACGCCGGGGATCACGCTGTGGATAACCTTGGGAAGGATTGATGCAGGCCACGCAGAACGTGGCCTGTGGAGGTTTGTACGTTTTCTGATCAGCTGCGCCGACGCATGCTGATCACCGCATCCACGCTGTAAATCGCCAGGCCTGCCCAGATAAAGATGAACGCCACCAGGGTGCTGGATGACAAGTGTTCGTCAAACAGCAGGACGGCTTGCAGCAGCACCAATGTCGGCGCCAGGTACTGGAGAAATCCGAGCGTGGTGTAGGGCAAATGCCGTGCAGCCGCGTTGAAACACACCAGCGGCACCAAGGTTACCGGGCCGGCCGCCACCAGCCACCAGGCTTCGGATGTGGTCCAGAACGCCGGTTGCGCACTGGCCGCTGTCGGATTGAACAGCAACCACGCCACGGCTATCGGCACCAGCATCCAGGTTTCCACCACCAGCCCGGGCAATGCCTTGACCGGCGCCTGTTTGCGGATCAGCCCGTAGAAGCCGAACGTCAGCGCCAGCACCAGCGACACCCACGGCAGACTGCCGACCTGCCACACCTGTTGCGCTACGCCAATCGCTGCCAGCCCCACCGCCACCCATTGCATGCGCCGCAGGCGTTCGCCGAGGATCAACATTCCCAGCAGCACGTTCACCAGCGGGTTGATGTAGTAACCGAGGCTGGCTTCGAGCATGCGCCCGTTGTTTACCGACCAGACGTAAGTCAGCCAGTTGGCCGCGATCAGCGTGCCGCTCAGGGCCAGGATCGCCAGGCGTTTCGGGTTGTCCCGCAACTCGCGCCACCAGCCCGGATGTTTCCAGACCAACAGCAGCAAGCCACCGAACAGCGCCGACCAGAGCACCCGGTGGATGATGATTTCTACAGCCGGCACCGAGGCGATGGCTTTGAAGTAGATGGGGAAAAGTCCCCAGATGATGTAGGCAGTGAGGCCCAGGATGTACCCGCGACGCGGGTTGGCGGCTTGCATGCAGAATCCTTGCTTAGGCAGCTAACAAAGGAGGGATTGTAAGGAGATTTGTCGAAATGGTCGCGGACCTTGTGGGAGCGGGCTTGCTCGCGAAGGCGGTGGGTCAGTCAACATATTTGCCGAATGACCCACCGCTTCGCGAGCAAGCCCGGCCCCACAGGGGGGATCAGGGTGTGTCAGAAGAGTTTCAGCGGTTCCTCGTTGAGCGCGGACAGTTGCTCGCGCAACGCCAACACCTGATCGCCCCAATACCGCTCACTGCCGAACCACGGAAAACTGTGGGGGAACGCCGGGTCATCCCAGCGCCGTGCCAGCCAGGCGCTGTAATGCATCAGGCGCAACGCGCGCAACGGTTCGATCAGCGCCAATTCCCGCGGGTCGAAGTCGTGAAACTCGTTGTAGCCGTCCATCAATTCCGACAACTGACCGAGACATTCCTGACGGTCACCGGCGAGCATCATCCAGATGTCCTGCACCGCCGGGCCCATGCGGCAGTCGTCGAGGTCGACAATGTGGAACATCTCGTCGCGGCACATCATGTTGCCGGGGTGGCAGTCACCGTGCATGCGGATGTTCTGGTGCGGCGTGGCCTTGTAGACCTCTTCCACACGCTTGAGCAGGTCGCGGGCAACGGACTCGTAGGCCGGCAGCAGGCTTTTCGGTACGAAATTGCCTTCGAGCAAGGTGTTCAGCGAATCGTGGCCGAAGTTTTTCACGCCCAATGCTTCACGGTGGTCGAACGGCTTGGTCGCGCCGACGGCGTGCAGGCGCCCGAGCAATTGCCCCAGGCGATACAGCTGATCCAGATTGCCCGGCTCCGGCGCGCGGCCGCCACGGCGAGGAAACAGCGTGAAACGGAACCCGGCGTGTTCATGCAGGCTGGCGCCGTTGTGAATCATCGGCGCGACCACCGGCACATCGCATTCGGCGAGTTCGAAAGTGAACTGGTGCTCTTCGAGAATCGCTTCGTTGGTCCAGCGCTGCGGGCGGTAGAACTTGGCGATCAGCGGCTCGGAGTCTTCGATGCCGACTTGGTAGACGCGGTTTTCGTAGCTGTTGAGCGCCAGAATGCGCGCGTCGCTGAGAAAGCCGATGCTTTCGACGGCATCGAGCACGAGGTCTGGGGTAAGGGTTGCAAACGGGTGGGCCATGCTGACTCCTGCGCGCAGCAGGCTGCCGCGTCCGGCCAAGCATGGTAGCGCAGACGGGGCTTCTATAGTGTTTGGGCTTGAGATGAGTGTTGTCTGGGCGGACGCCTTCGCGAGCAAGCCCGCTCCCACATTGGATCTTTGGTGTTCACACTACCTGTGACACACAGGAGATCCAATGTGGGAGCGGGCTTGCTCGCGAAGAGGGCCTGTCAGGCGCCGACGACCCCGCCGTCCTCGCGGGTAATCGCCATCACCGAAGACCGCGGTTTGCCATTCGGCAGGTGCTCGGGGAAGGTCGAACCACCGTTCTCTCCCGGATGCTGAATCCCGACGAACAGGGTTTTCTGATCCGGCGAGAAGCTGATCCCCGTCACCTCGCAACCAATCGGCCCGACCATAAAGCGGCGGATTTCCCCGGTTACCGGGTCGGCGCAAAGCATCTGGTTGTTGCCCATGCCCGCGAAGTCCCCGGCATTGCTGGAATCGCCATCGGTGAGAATCCACAAGCGTCCGGCCTTGTCGAACCCCAGGCCATCCGGGCTGTTGAACATGTTCTGCGGCGTGATGTTCGTCGAGCCGCCCTTCGGCGTACCGGCGTGGACACCCGGATTCCCTGCGACCACAAACAGATCCCAGGCAAAGCTTTTCGAACCGTGATCATCACGGTCGGTGCGCCAGCGCAGGATCTGTCCGTAAACGTTTTTCTCTCGCGGATTCGGCCCGCCGACCGGTTGGCCGTCTTCGCCGCGCTTGGCGTTGTTGGTCAGGGTGCAATAAACCTGGCCGTCCTTGGGGCTGACGACGATCCACTCCGGGCGGTCCATGCGCGTGGCGTTGACCACGCTGGCGGCGAGGCGCGCGTGGATCAGCACCTCGGCCTGATCGGAGAAACCGCTGCTGGCGTCGATGCCATTCTTGCCGTGGGTCAGTTCGATCCACTCGCCTTGGCCTTTCGGATGATCGGCGTCGCCGTCGCCCGCGTCGAAGCGCGCCACGTACAAGGTGCCGTGATCCAGCAGGTCGCGATTGGCTTTCGGATTCTTGTGGTTGATCTTGTCGCGGCTGACGAATTTGTAGATGAACTCGCCGCGCTCATCGTCGCCCATGTACACCACGGCGTGACCGTCCTTGGTTTCGGCCAGGGCGGCGTTTTCATGTTTGAAACGGCCCAGGGCCGTGCGTTTGACCGGCGTCGACTTCGGGTCGAACGGGTCGATTTCCACCACCCAGCCGTGACGGTTGAGTTCGTTGGGGTTCTTCGCCAGGTCGAAACGCGGGTCGTGTTGATGCCAGTTGATTTCCTTGCTGGCGGCCACCGCGCCGTAGCGTTTTTGCGCGGCATCGAATTTTTGCTCGGCGCTGCTGCTGCCGAAGCAATCGGTGAAATTCTCTTCGCAGGTCAGGTAAGTGCCCCACGGCGTCTTGCCGTTGGCGCAGTTCTGGAAGGTGCCGAGGACTTGCTTACCGTGCGGGTCGGCGCTGGTTTTCAACAGTTCGTGACCGGCCGCTGGACCGCTCAAGCGCAGCGGCGAGTTGCCGTGGATGCGTCGGTTGTAGCGCGAGCCCTGGACGAATTGCCACTGGCCGTTCTTGCGCTGCACTTCGATCACCGACACGCCTTCGCAGGCCAGGGCCTTGCGCACTTCTTCCGCCGATTGCGGCATGCCGCCGTGGGCGTAGAGGTAGCGGTAGTTGGTGTATTCGTTGTTGATCGCCATCAGCGCCCGGTCTTTTTCACCGGGAAACTCGAACAGGCTCATGCCGTCGTTGTTGTCGCCGAACTGCAGTTCCTGATGTTCGGCGCTGCCGTTGCCGCTCGGGTCGAACGCCGGACCGTTTTTCTGCAAGGGCTGTCCCCAGCTGATCAACACCGAGGACTTGTAGCCCGGCGGCAGGGTGATGGTGTCGGTCGTGGCGGCGGCGATGCTGTCGAAACCCAGCAGTTTGCTCGAGCCGGCACTGACACTCGCCGCCAGCACGCTGCGGCTCAGCAGGTTGCCACCGAGGAACATCGCCGCACCGCAGAGGGCGCCGGCGCTGATGAAACCGCGACGGCTGAGGCCGACCATTTTTTCCAGGTCGGTGGATTGGTGTTCTTCTAATAGGCTCACATCAGGCTCCCTGCGGGTTTTTGCAGTCACCTTAATGAGCGTTAGTGAAGGTTTTGTTTCAGAGCGGTGTACCGAGCAGGACGTTGGACGGCGCGAATTGCACCAGCACCGGTCGGTCGACGGCAAGGCCGGAGGTCTTTAAATGCAGCGGCTCGGCCAGGGCGCACAGCGTCTGGCCATTGGGCAGGCCGATGCGCACTTCGCTGGGGCCGTCTTCGGCGTCGAGGATTTCTTCGATTGTGCCCGTCAGGCAATTGTTGCCAGGTGTTGCAGCTTGATCGACGGCCAGTAATTCCAGCCACCCGGCCTTGATCAAGGCCACCACTTCGGTGCCGGTTTGCAGCTCCAGGCGCAGGGTGCTGTCGTGGGTGATCTGTGCGTCGATGCTCAAGCCTTCGGCCAGTTCCAGACGAATGCGGTCATTGCGGCCCTGGGATTCGATCGCCGCGACCTTGCCATGCAATTGATTGCGCGCGCTGGTGCGCAGCATCAGTCGGCCGAGCAGGTCGAGGTCGCTGGCATCTTCGGCCGCTTCCAGCACCTGGGCCTGCAACACTTGCAGCTTTTGATACAGGCGCAATACCCGTTGACCCTCTTCGGACAACTTGGCGCCACCGCCGCCCTTGCCACCGACGCTGCGTTCCACCAGCGGCTTTTGCGCGAGGTTGTTCAGTTCATCGATAGCGTCCCATGCCGCCTTGTAACTCAGACCCGCGCTTTTCGCGGCGCGGGTGATCGAGCCCTGTTCGGCAATGTGTTGCAGCAGGGCGATGCGCTGCGGGCGGCGGACAATGTGCTGGGATAACAACGTAGGCAAGGACATGGTGGGTGCTTTGAGCGGTGGCAATGGGAGGACGTTGGCGGCTTGAGGCTTGGGAGTCAAGTCAGTCGCCAAACCTTCCAGTTGAGCTCAGTCCCTGTGGGAGCGGGCTTGCTCGCGAAAGCGATCTGTCTGTCACATCGTTGTTGGATGTGTCGCCGTCTTCGCGAGCAAGCCCGCTCCCACAAGGGTTACGCGGTGTTGCCGGGTTTGGGGGTGCGGGCCAGGCAATAGACATCTACTCGGGCGGCACCAGCATTCATCAACAACCGCGCCAGGGTTTGCGCAGTGGCGCCGGTGGTCAGTACGTCGTCGATTAGCGCCAAATGACGGCCAATGACAGAAGCGCCCGGCGCGAGGGCAAAAGCGTTACGCAGGTTTCGCTTGCGGGCTTCGGCCTTCAGTTCCTGCTGCGCGCTGGTGTCTTGAATCCTCAACAACAGCGATTCGTCGCAAGGAATGTCCAGGTTCGCACTGAGCCAACGCGCAAGCATCGCCGCTTGATTAAAACCCCGCTGACGCAGGCGTTTGCTCGCCAGCGGCACCGGGATCAGCAGATCGGGTCGCTCAAGGTCTTCATCGAAGCGATGTTGCAGGAACTGTGCAAGAAGTTCGCCGAGCAAGCGGCCCAACGGCCACTTCGCGTTGTGTTTGAAGCGAGTGATCAGCGTGTCCACCGGAAAGCTGTAGCTCCAGGGTGCCGCGACTCGTTCGAAGGCTGGCGGTTGTTGCAGGCATTGGCCGCATGTCAGGCCGGAGGCGGGCAGCGGCAGGGCGCAGGTCTGGCAGTGCTCGCCAAGCCAGGGCAGCTCGGTTTCGCAGGCTGTGCAGATGGGTGTTGCGTCATCGGCAGCCTCTGAACAGAGCAAACAGGGTTGTTTGTTTTTTAACCAGATGTAAACCGGTCCTTCGTATCGTGGTTGACAGCGCATCGCTCTTCCTTAAATATGCCGAACATCCGTGTCGCGCCTGTGGGTATTCCATTCCCCAGCCGCTTGCCAAGCATAAATCAAGGAAACGCCCATGAGCGCCAGCACCTCTGCAACCCTGCGTCATGACTGGTCTTTGGCCGAAGTCAAAGCACTCTTCGTTCAGCCATTCAACGACCTGTTGTTCCAGGCGCAGACCGTGCACCGCGCGCATTTCGACGCCAACCGGGTCCAGGTCTCGACGCTGCTGTCGATCAAGACCGGCGCCTGCCCGGAAGATTGCAAATATTGTCCGCAGTCCGGTCACTACAACACCGGCCTGGAAAAAGAAAAACTGATGGAAGTGCAGAAGGTCCTCGAAGAGGCCGCTCGCGCCAAGGCCATCGGTTCGACCCGTTTCTGCATGGGCGCGGCGTGGAAACATCCGTCGGCCAAAGACATGCCGTACGTGCTGGAGATGGTCAAGGGCGTGAAAGCCATGGGCCTGGAAACCTGCATGACCCTCGGGCGTCTCGACCAGGACCAGACCGAAGCCCTGGCCCAGGCCGGCCTCGACTACTACAACCACAACCTCGATACGTCGCCGGAGTTCTACGGCAGCATCATCACCACCCGCACCTACGGCGAGCGTCTGCAAACCCTGGCCTACGTGCGTGAGTCGGGGATGAAGATCTGCTCCGGCGGCATCCTCGGCATGGGCGAGTCCCTTGATGACCGCGCCAACCTGCTGATCCAGCTGGCCAACTTGCCGGAGCACCCGGAGTCGGTGCCGATCAACATGCTGGTGAAAGTCGCCGGTACGCCACTGGAAAACGCCGATGACATCGACCCGTTCGACTTCATCCGCATGCTCGCCGTCGCCCGCATCCTGATGCCGCAATCCCACGTGCGCCTGTCCGCCGGCCGCGAAGCGATGAACGAGCAGATGCAAGCCCTGGCGTTCTTCGCCGGTGCCAACTCGATCTTCTACGGCGACAAACTGCTGACCACCGCCAACCCGCAGGCCGACAAGGACATGCAACTGTTCTCGCGCCTGGGCATCTTGCCGGAAGCTCGCGAAGAGCATGCGGACGAAGTGCACCAAGCGGCTATCGAGCAGGCGTTGGTGGAACAGAAGAGCAGCGAGCAGTTCTATAACGCGGCTGTCTGACCCGACACAAATCCAGTGTGGGAGCGGGCTTGCTCGCGAAGGCGGCGTGTCAGGCAACATTGAGGTCGACTGACACTCCCTCTTCGCGAGCAAGCCCGCTCCCACACTGGGATTGGGTGCATTCCCCTATTGATCTTCGAGGCCTGCATGTCTTTCGATCTCGCCGCACGCCTTGCTGCCCGTCGTGCCGAAAACCTCTATCGCCAACGCCCGCTGCTTGAAAGCCCTCAAGGCCCGGAAGTGGTGGTCGATGGCCAGCCGTTGCTCGCATTCTGTAACAACGATTACCTGGGCTTGGCCAATCATCCGCAAGTGATCGAAGCCTGGCGTGCCGGCGCGGCGCGTTGGGGCGTGGGTGGCGGGGCTTCGCACTTGGTCATCGGCCACAGCACGCCACACCACGAGTTGGAAGAAGCGCTGGCCGATCTGACTGGTCGCCCACGGGCGCTGCTGTTCACCACCGGTTACATGGCCAACCTCGGCGCGGTCACCGCGTTGGTCGGGCAGGGCGATACGGTGCTGGAAGACCGGCTCAATCACGCGTCATTGCTGGATGCAGGTCTGTTGTCCGGTGCGCGGTTCAATCGTTATCTGCACAACGACGCGACCAGTCTGGCCAAGCGTCTGGAGAAGGCCACCGGCAATACGCTGGTGGTCACCGACGGCGTGTTCAGCATGGACGGCGATATCGCCGACCTGCCAGCGCTGGCGCGGGAAGCCAAGGCCAAGGGCGCGTGGCTGATGGTCGATGATGCCCACGGCTTTGGTCCGCTGGGCGCCAATGGTGGCGGGATCGTCGAGCATTTTGGTCTGAGTCAGGAGGACGTGCCGGTGTTGGTCGGCACCCTCGGCAAGGCGTTCGGCACGGCGGGGGCGTTTGTGGCGGGTAGTGAAGAGCTGATCGAGAGCCTGATCCAGTTCGCGCGCCCCTACATCTACACCACCAGCCAGCCGCCGGCGCTGGCCTGCGCCACGCTGAAAAGTCTCGAATTACTGCGCACAGAACATTGGCGACGTGAACATTTGAAGACGCTGATCAGTCAGTTCCGCCGTGGTGCCGAGCAGATCGGCCTGGAACTCATGGACAGCTTCACACCGATCCAGCCGATCATGATTGGCGATGCCGGTCGCGCGGTGCGGCTGTCACAGATGCTGCGCGAGCGTGGCCTGATGGTCACCGCGATCCGGCCGCCCACCGTGCCGGCCGGCGGCGCTCGCTTGCGGGTGACCCTGACCGCCGCCCACAGCGAAGCGCAGGTGCAGCTATTGTTAAATGGACTCGCCGATTGTTTTGCACAACTGGGACCGGAGCCAAGCCATGCGTGATCGACTGATTCTGCTGCCCGGTTGGGGCCTCGGGATTTCACCGCTGGAGCCGTTGGCGGCAGCCTTGCAGGGCCTGGACGAACACCTGCGGGTCGAGATCGAGCCGTTGCCGGAACTGGAGTCGGGCGAGCTGGAAGAGTGGCTCGATGAGCTGGATTCGACCGTACCCCAGGATACCTGGCTCGGTGGCTGGTCACTCGGCGGCATGCTCGCTTCCGAGTTGGCGGCGCGGCGCGGTGATCGCTGCTGCGGCTTGCTGACCCTGGCGAGCAACCCTTCGTTTGTCGCCCATGAGCAATGGCCGCGTGCGATGCCCGGCGAGACCTTCGACGCGTTTCTGGCCGGTTGCAACGCCGATCCGCGCATGACCTTGAAACGCTTTTCGCTGCTCTGTGCCCAAGGTGCCGAAGACCCACGCGGACTGTCGCGATTGTTGTTGGGTGGCGCGCCGCATGCGTCGGCGCAAGTCCTGATGAGCGGCCTGGAAGTCCTCGCGCAACTGGATACCCGGCAAGCGCTACAGGCGTTTCGCGGCCCGCAACTGCATCTGTTCGCCGGCCTTGACGGACTGGTCCCGGCCGAAGCGGCGGGGGACTTGCTGGCGTTGTTGCCGGATGTCGAAATCGGCCTGATCGAACAGGCCAGCCACGCGTTTCTTCTGGAAGACCCCCACGGTGTGGCGGGGGCGATCCAGGCTTTTTTGCATGAGTCCGGTGATGACTGATTTATCCCTTCCCAACCTGCCCGCAGGCTTGCCCGACAAGCGTCAGGTGGCAGCGTCCTTTTCCCGCGCAGCGGCCAGCTACGACAGCGTGGCTGAATTGCAACGGGATGTTGGCAGCGAGTTGTTGCGTCGGTTGCCCGATGGTTTTGTACCCGGTCGCTGGCTGGACCTGGGCTGCGGCACGGGTTATTTCAGCCGTGCGCTGGGGGAGCGTTTTCCTGCGAGTCACGGCGTGGCGCTGGACATCGCCGAGGGCATGCTCAATCACGCTCGGCCCTTGGGTGGAGCGGCGCATTTTATCGCTGGCGATGCCGAGCGGTTGCCATTGCAGGATTCAACCTGCGACCTGATCTTTTCCAGCCTCGCGGTGCAGTGGTGTTCAGACTTCGCCTCGGTGCTCAGCGAAGCGTATCGGGCATTGAAACCGGGCGGTATTTTTGCGTTTGCTAGTCTGTGTGTCGGCACGTTGTATGAATTGCGCGACAGCTGGCGTCAGGTGGATGGCATGGTGCATGTCAACCGCTTCCGCGAGTTCGAGACTTATCAACAGCTGTGCGCGGCCAGTGGCTTGCAGGTTGTCAGCCTGCAAACCTGTCCACATGTGCTGCATTACCCGGATGTGCGCAGCCTGACCCATGAACTCAAGGCGTTGGGCGCGCACAACCTGAACCCTGGTCGGCCGGGCGGTTTGACCGGCAGGGCGCGGATCCTCGGCCTAGTCGAGGCGTATGAACAGTTTCGTCAGGCACAGGGACTGCCGGCGACTTATCAAGTGGTTTATGCCGTGTTGGAGAAACCCTTATGAGCGCAGCCTATTTCATTACCGGCACCGACACTGATGTCGGCAAGACCACGGTCGCCGCCGGTTTACTGCATGCCGCGCGGTTGGCCGGTTTAAGCACCGCGGCGGGTAAACCGGTGGCCTCCGGTTGTGAGGTGACCCCCAAGGGTTTGCGCAACGCCGACGCGTTGGCGTTGCTGGCGGAATGCTCGGTGCCGCTGACGTATGCACAGGTCAATCCGGTGGCGTTCGAACCGGCGATCGCTCCGCATCTGGCGGCGCGGGAGGCGGGTATTGCGTTGACGGTGCAGTCCTTGCTGACGCCGATGCGCGAGATCCTGGAGATGAATGCGGATTTCACGCTGATCGAAGGTGCTGGCGGCTGGCGCGTGCCGTTGGCGGATCAGGATAATTTGTCGGACCTAGCGATAGCCCTGGATCTGCCGGTGATTCTGGTGGTGGGTGTGCGGCTGGGTTGCATCAACCATGCGCTGTTGACGGCTGAAGCGATTGCCAACGATGGTCTGCAGTTGGCCGGATGGGTGGCTAACATCATCGAGCCGAAGACCTCGCGCCTGGAGGAGAACCTTGCCACGCTGGCTGAGCGGATACCCGCGCCGTGCCTGGGCCGGGTGCCGAAACTCAAGTCGGTGACGGCGGAGGCGGTGGCGGAACATCTTCAGCTGGATCTGCTCGATTAATGTTTTTGCCTATGACGCGGCACTGTGCCATTAGTGTTTTTGTCGGGTGTTTTGCTGGCGCGTCTGCTTCAATGGCCGCTGTTGATCCTTTATCAGGACGAGTTCTCCCATGGAAATCTCAGGAAGCACCGCTTTTTATGCCGGTCTGAGCACTATTCAGACAGGGCAGAACCGTGTCGATCAGGCTACCGGCCAGATTGCCAACACCACTATCGAGCGTTCGCAGACGAGCCAGTCTTCCGAATCTCAGGTTGATCGTCTGCGTTCTGTGGATCGCAGCCAGGAATCTGACCTGGCTAGCAACATGGTCGAGATGTCCCAAGGCAAGTTTCAGGTTGAGCTCGGCGCGAAAGTCGCCAAGGCTTCCGATGAAATGCTCGGGACGTTGATTGATACCTACGCTTGATCGCTAGCTGAATCCGCTACGCCAACGCCGCGAATCTTCGCGGCGTTTTTCTGCGTAAGTCCTTCTCCCTCAACTAATCTTTCCTACATGTTCTGTTGCTTTGTCGACGGCGACGCACGGCTGCATGGCCGTTGTGCACACGCGATGATGACGAACGGCAAAAGATCGGCGCTTGACAAGATTTGGGCGTAAACGTATGTTTCAAACAACTGTTTGACCGCCACAACAAATCAACGCGGTCGTTCATTCCCGGTTACATCAGCAGAGGTTTATCGCTATGCCTGACTACAAGGCCCCCTTGCGTGATATTCGCTTCGTTCGTGACGAACTGCTCGGCTACGAAGCGCACTATCAGAGCCTTCCGGCTTGTGCAGACGCAACTCCAGACATGGTTGACGCCATTCTCGAAGAAGGCGCCAAGTTTTGTGAGCAGGTACTGGCTCCGCTGAACCGCGTGGGTGACACCGAAGGCTGCACCTGGAGCGAGTCCGGCGTTAAGACCCCGACTGGTTTCAAAGAAGCCTACAAACAATTCGTCGAAGGCGGCTGGCCAAGCCTGGCTCACGACGTAGAGCACGGTGGCCAAGGCCTGCCGGAGTCTCTGGGTCTGGCAGTCAGCGAAATGGTTGGCGAAGCCAACTGGTCGTGGGGCATGTACCCAGGCCTGTCCCATGGCGCGATGAACACCATTTCCGAGCACGGTACGCCTGAGCAGCAAGAGGCTTACCTGACCAAACTGGTTTCCGGTGAGTGGACCGGCACTATGTGCCTGACCGAGCCGCATTGCGGCACCGACCTGGGCATGCTGCGCACCAAGGCTGAACCTCAGGCCGACGGTTCCTACAAAGTCTCCGGCACCAAGATCTTCATCTCGGCCGGTGAACACGACATGGCCGACAACATCGTCCACATCGTGCTGGCCCGCCTGCCGGATGCACCGGCTGGCACCAAAGGCATCTCGCTGTTTATCGTTCCGAAGTTCATGCCGAACGCAGACGGTTCGATCGGCGCTCGCAACGCTGTGACCTGCGGTTCCCTGGAACACAAGATGGGCATCCACGGTAACGCCACTTGCGTGATGAACTTCGACGGGGCCACCGGTTTCCTGATCGGCCCGGCGAACAAAGGCCTGAACTGCATGTTCACCTTTATGAACACCGCCCGCCTGGGCACCGCACTGCAAGGCCTGGCCCACGCCGAGATCGGCTTCCAGGGCGGCCTGAAATACGCTCGCGATCGCCTGCAAATGCGCTCCCTGACTGGCCCGAAAGCGCCGGAAAAAGCCGCTGACCCGATCATCGTGCACCCAGACGTACGTCGCATGCTGTTGACCATGAAGGCGTTCGCCGAAGGCAACCGCGCAATGGTTTACTTCACCGCCAAACAGGTCGACATCGTCAAGTACGGCGTGGACGAAGAAGAGAAGAAGAAAGCCGACGCACTGCTGGCCTTCATGACCCCAATCGCCAAAGCCTTCATGACTGAAGTTGGCTTCGAATCCGCCAACCACGGCGTGCAAATCTACGGCGGTCACGGTTTCATCGCCGAGTGGGGCATGGAGCAGAACGTTCGCGACAGCCGCATTTCGATGCTGTACGAAGGCACCACCGGTATCCAGGCACTCGACCTGCTGGGCCGTAAAGTGCTGATGACTCAAGGCGAGGCCCTGAAAGGCTTTACCAAGATCGTCCACAAGTTCTGCCAGACCAACGAAGGCAACGAAGCCGTCAAAGAGTTCGTCGAGCCATTGGCTGCGCTGAACAAAGAGTGGGGCGAACTGACCATGAAGGTCGGCATGGCCGCCATGAAAGACCGCGAAGAAGTCGGCGCGGCCTCCGTGGACTACCTGATGTACTCCGGTTACGCCTGCCTGGCCTACTTCTGGGCTGACATGGCGCGCCTGGCTGCCGAAAAACTGGCTGCCGGCACCACCGAAGAGGCGTTCTACACCGCCAAGCTGCAGACTGCGCGCTTCTACTTCCAGCGCATCCTGCCGCGTACCCGCACTCACGTAGTGACCATGCTGTCGGGCGCCAACAACCTGATGGACATGAAAGAAGAAGACTTCGCACTGGGCTACTAAGCCTTAGCGCAGTTCTTCCAAAAGCCGCTGTTCCTTCGGGAGCAGCGGCTTTTTTTTGCCTTGAATTCGAGCCCCATTGTTGGGGCCCATTCCCCGGTATTAATGCCCCGAAATAAGCGCATTGATTTGGGGGGACGCCCGAAAAATGGGGCTTTGACGTACTGGCAGATTAATTGCAAAACCGCTGACAACCTCAAATTGAATCGACAATATCGTCAGGGTGAAGCGCATGAACATCGTCCGAATAGTTGGTTTGGCCTGCCTGTTCGTGCTGCCCGTTCAGGGCGCTCTGGCCGCGACAGCGCCAGAGGTTGATGTTCCCGCCCCTGAGATCCCTACCCTGCAATCACTGCGCGGCATGACGCCGCCCGATCCGTCGGGAACCGAAGGCGGGCGCAAAGTCGATTTGATGACTGACTACGTTCTCAACCGCTCGGCGGCGATCCTGTTGGGCAAGGCGTTGTTCTGGGACATGGAGATCGGCAGCGATGGCTCGACGGCTTGCGCGTCCTGCCACTTTCACGCCGGGGTCGATCACCGGATCACCAACCAGATCAACCCTGGCCAGGCGCACACCAATGCGAACGTGGCGTCGATCTTCAACAAGCCGTTTGTAGCGTCCGATATCCCGGGCGACGTGGCTTCCTATTTGACCAAATCCGGTGGCAAGGGCGGCCCGAACTACACGTTGAAGAAAACCGACTTCCCGACCCACGTGCTGGCCGATCCGTTGGATCGCAATTCGCCGATCCTCTATTCCACCGACGACGTGATCGGCTCCCAAGGCGTGTTCGACGCCAACTTCGTCAAGCCGCATCAACCGCGTTTCGACAAGTGCACGCAACAACCGGACGGGATTTTCCAGGTCGGCGGCATCAACGTCCGTCGTAGTACAGGGCGCAATGCACCGACGGTGATCAACGCCGCGTTCAACGTGCGAAATTTCTGGGATGGCCGTGCGAACAACGTGTTCAACGGCTTCTCGCCGTTCGGCAATCGCGACCCGGATGCCGGGATTTTCGTCACCGGCGATCGTGGAGGCGTGGCGACCAAAGTGCGTCTGGCACTCAAGGATGCTTCTGCAGCTTCGCAAGCCGTGGGCCCTCCCGGCAGTCCGGTGGAAATGTCCTGCGGCGGGCGCACCTTCGCGGATATTGGCCGCCGCATGCTCGATACGCTGATGCTCAAGCAACAACGGATTTCCTCAACTGATTCGGTGCTGGCCTCGGTTTCCGGCGCACGCCGGCCGACTTACCGTGAGCTGATCAAGGCTGCGTTCCAGCCTAGATTGTGGAATGCCACGCAACAGGTGTTGCTGGGCGATGCACCGTACACCCAGATGGAAGCCAACTTCCCGCTGTTCTTCGGGTTGGCGATCCAGATGTACGAATCGACTCTGATCTCAGACCAAGCACCGCTGGATGCCTACCTGCAGGGTAATCAGCAGGCAATGAATGCCCAGCAGGTCCAAGGCATGAACCTGTTCCTCGGCAAGGGCAAATGCATCGCCTGCCACGGCGGTGCGGAGTTGACCAACGCCGGCAGCCGCTTGCTGTTCCATCCCCGTGAACGCATTGAACGCATGTTGATGGCTGACAACCTCACCACGCTCTACGACAACGGCTTCTACAACACCGGTGTGCGCCCGACGTCGGAAGACCTGGCGCTCGGCGGTTCGGACGCGTGGGGCAACCCTTTGTCCTTCACCCGTGAGTACAACACCCTGTTGCAGGGCGGCAACGTGCCTGACCCGCTGGATGTCGATGTCTGCACCTTCGAAACGCCACTGAGTGCGGCACTGCCTTGCGATGCAACGCTCAAGCCCAATGTCGGCTTCCGCGATGCTGTCGATGGTGCCTTCAAGACGCCGACGCTGCGCAACATCGCGCTGACCGGGCCGTATTTCCACAATGGCAGCCGGGCGACGCTGAAACAGGTCATGGAGTTCTACAACCGCGGCGGCGACCGGCGCGGTGAGGATGCGAGCAACACCAGTGGCTTCGAACATCCGTCGGCGAATCAGCACAACGCTTCGAACCTCGATCCGGACATGACTTCGCTGAACCTGACCCCCGACGAGGTGGACGCCCTGGTGAAATTCATGGAAGTCGGGCTGACCGATCCTCGCGTGGCCTGGGAGCAGGCGCCGTTTGATCATCCGTCGCTGGTCATTCCGCAAGGTCATGTGGGCGACGAAAACGCGGTGACGGCGCGGCCCGTCAGTCCGAAGATTTCGACCCGGCAGGCGCTCGATGCCCCGATTTCCCTCAAACCGATCGGCGCAGAAGGTCGCAGCGCCAGCGAGGGGCCGTTGCAGGCGTTCTACAACGATCTTTGAACCAGGCAAATTCTTGTGGCGAGAGAGCAGGCTCCCTCGCCACAAGTTTTTTAGCTGTAAAAAACCTCGGAATATCCCTCAGAAAGTCAGCATTTCTGCCGTTAAAGAGACGTTCACGTGACCTGCATCACATTTCGTGTGCTTAATCGTGCGCATTGCAGGCACAATGCCATCAATTGCTATGCCGGGTCGGAGCTTTACCCTTGCCGCGTTCTTCCGCTGTACGTTTCAGTCACTTTTTGCCCTCACTGCTGCTGTTGCTTGCTGGGCTTTCGGCTGCGTACATCAAGGATCTCAACGTCTTCTTCACTTCGCTGTTCAACGTGCTGCCAACCCTGGTGCTGTTGCTCGGTGGTGCGTACTGCGCGGTTTACCGCCGCCAGCGCGAACTGTTTCTGATGGTCACGGTGTACACCGCCTACTTCCTGCTCGACACCCAGACTGACTATTACCGCGACAACGGCAAGGTTCGCGAAGACGCGGCGGTGGTGTTCCATCTCTGTTGCCTGCTGTTGCCGTTGTTATTCGGCCTGTTTGCGGCGTGGCAGGAGCGTACCCATCTGTTCCAGGACATGGTGGCGCGGTTCGCCGTGTTGCTGGCGTTTGGCAGCGTGGCGCTGGGTCTTGAGCAAAGTTACCCACAGGCGCTGCTGATGTGGCTGTCGGAGATCCGCTGGCCTGCGTTGCACGGCGCGTGGATGAGCCTGATCCAATTGTCCTATCCGGTGTTCTTCGGCTCGTTTGTACTGCTGGCCTGGCAATACTGGCGCAACCCGAGGCCCTTGCACGCCGCGCAACTGGTGGGTTTGCTGGGGTTGTTCTGGATGTTGCCGAAAACCTTCATCCTGCCGTTCACCCTGAACATCATGTGTAGCCAGGTGATGCTGATGATTGCCGCGGCGGTCGCCCACGAAGCCTATCAAATGGCCTTCCGCGACGAACTCACCGGTCTGCCGGGCCGCCGCGCCTTGAACGAACGCATGCAGCGGCTCGGGCGCAACTACGTGTTGGCCATGAGCGACGTCGATCACTTCAAGAAATTCAACGACACCCACGGCCACGATGTCGGCGATCAGGTGTTGCGACTGGTCGCCAGCAAGCTGTCGAAAATCAGCGGTGGCGGTAGGGCATATCGTTACGGTGGCGAGGAATTCGCCTTGGTGTTCGCGGGCAAGACGCTTGAAGAGTGCATGCCGCACCTGGAAGTCATCCGCGAATCGATTGCGTCCTACAACATTCAATTGCGCAATCCGGACCGGCCTCAAGATGATCAGCAAGGTCGTCAGCGTCGAGCCGGTTCCGCTGCATCCAGCGTGTCGGTGACGGTCAGCATCGGCGTCGCCGAACGTCTGGAGCAACGCACGCCTGAACAAGTGCTTAAGTCTGCCGACGAGGCGCTCTACAGCGCCAAGGGCGCCGGGCGCAACTGCGTGGTGGCATTCGGTCAAAGTCGCCGTGGCGCCGTGCGCATGGACGCCGCTGCGGGTTGAGTGATGACAGCGCATTCAGCGTCTGGACTGTGATTGTGAGGTGGGGTGCGCGGCAGTAGGTTTGAGCAATCTGCTGCCGGAGAAACGACCATGCCTGAGTACAAAGCTCCCCTGCGTGACATGCGCTTCCTGATCGACCACGTCTTCGACTTCCATGGCAACTACGCCGCGCTGGGCGCCACCGATGCCAGCCCGGACATGGTCAATGCGATCCTCGAAGAAGGCGCGAAATTCTGTGAGAACGTTCTCTCACCGCTGAATCGCAGCGGTGACGAAGAGGGCTGCCATTTCGACAATGGCGTGGTGACAACGCCCAAAGGTTTCAAGCAAGCCTTCGCACAGTATGTGGAGGGTGGCTGGCATGGCTTGGCGGCTGATCCCACTTATGGTGGCCAGGGTCTGCCCCTTTCGCTGGGGTTGGTGATCAGCGAAATGATCGCTTCCAGCAACACGTCCTGGGGCATGTATCCGGGCTTGACCCAGGGCGCCATGTCGGCGATCCACGCCCATGGCACCGATGCACAAAAACAGACCTACCTGAGCAAACTCACCGCCGGCCAATGGACCGGCACCATGTGCCTGACCGAAGCCCATTGCGGTACCGACCTGGGCATCATCAAGACCCGCGCCGTGCCCCAGGCCGACGGTAGTTATGCGATCTCCGGCAGCAAGATTTTCATCTCCGCCGGCGAACACGACATGAGTGACAACATCATTCATTTGGTGTTGGCCAAACTGCCGGATGCGCCGGCCGGGACCAAAGGCATATCGCTGTTTATCGTGCCTAAATTCCTGCCCGATGCCGAAGGTGAAGCGGGCGAGCGTAATGGCGTTGCCTGCGGCTCCATCGAACACAAAATGGGCATCAAGGCATCGGCCACGTGCGTGCTCAATTTTGATGACGCCAAGGGCTTCCTGATCGGCGAAGCCAACAAAGGCCTGAATTGCATGTTCACCATGATGAACCACGCACGCCTGGGCACCGGCATGCAGGGTTTGTGTCTGGGTGAGGCGAGCTTCCAGGGCGCGATCAAATACGCCAACGATCGTTTGCAAATGCGTTCGCTGACCGGCCCGAAAGCGCCGGAAAAAGTCGCCGACCCGATCATCGTGCATCCGGATGTACGGCGGATGCTGCTGACCATGAAGGCCTTCAACGAAGGCAACCGCGCGCTGACCTATTTCACCGCGCAGTTGCTGGATGTTGCGCACCTGAGTGCGGACGCAACGGCACGCCAGGAGGCCGAGGATTTGCTGGCGTTCCTGACCCCGATCTGCAAAGCGTTCATGACCGACACCGGGCTGGAAGTGACCAACCATGGCATGCAGGTGTTTGGCGGCCACGGTTTTATCCGCGAGTGGGGCATGGAGCAGTTGGTGCGTGACTGCCGGATTGCGCCGATCTACGAGGGCACCAACGGCATTCAGGCACTGGACCTGCTGGGGCGCAAAGTCCTCGGCAGCCAAGGCAAACTGTTGCGTGGCTTTACCAAAATCGTTCACAAGTTCTGCGCTGCAAACGCCGAGCATCCGCAACTGGGCAGCGTCGTCGCCCAGCTCAATGGCTTGAATCAGCAATGGGGCGAGGTGACCACCAAGATCGGTATGGCCGCGATGAAAAATCCGGATGAAGTCGGCGCCGCGTCGGTGGATTACCTGATGTACAGCGGTTACATCATCCTCGGCTACCTGTGGTTGCGCATGGCGTTGGTGGCCCAGGCGCAACTCGACGCGGGCAGCGGCGATGCCGATTATTGCCAGGGCAAACTGGCGACCTGCGAGTTTTATTTCAAGCGATTGCTGCCGCGCACCGCCGCTCATCGGGCGGCGATCGAGGCGGGGAGTGATTGTTTGATGAAGTTGCCGGCGGGGTTGTTCGCGCTTTAATCGTATTTAAGGGCTTCGCGGGTAAGCCTCGCTCCTACAGGTCCGGTGTTGTTCGCGATGTTTGCGTACGCCGAAGACCTGTAGGAGCGAGGCTTGCCCGCGAATGCGTTCCGGCAGACACAAGAATGTAATGACTAAACATTACAAATCAGTCATGAGCTGACCCTATGTGTCGTAAAAGTTGTTGGGTTACACTCGAACCCAACGAAAACACCATTCCCACGAATCACCTGTTTAGATCTTGCGAGGTTTGCCATGGCTGACTACAAAGCGCCCCTGCGCGATATGCGCTTCGTCCTCAATGAAGTTTTCGAGGTCGCCAAACTCTGGGCCGAGCTGCCGGCGCTGGCAGACACCGTCGATGCTGAAACCGTCGAAGCCATTCTCGAAGAGGCCGGCAAGGTCACCAGCAAAAGCATCGCGCCCCTGAGCCGTGCGGCTGACGAAGAAGGTTGCCATTGGGCGGACGGTGCCGTCACCACGCCGGCAGGTTTCCCACAGGCTTATCAGACTTATGCTGAAGGCGGTTGGGTTGGCGTCGGTGGCGATCCGGCCTACGGCGGCATGGGCATGCCGAAGGCTGTGTCGGCCCAGGTCGAAGAAATGGTCAACTCCGCCAGCCTGTCGTTTGGCCTGTACCCAATGCTGACCGCCGGCGCTTGCCTGTCGATCAACGCCCACGCCAGCGAAGAACTGAAAGCCGCGTACCTGCCGAACATGTACGCCGGCGTCTGGGCCGGCTCGATGTGCCTGACCGAGCCCCACGCCGGTACAGACCTGGGGATTATCCGCACCAAGGCCGAACCTCAGGCCGACGGTTCCTACAAAGTCAGCGGCACCAAAATCTTCATCACCGGCGGCGAACACGACCTGACCGAAAACATCATCCACCTGGTACTGGCCAAACTGCCGGACGCGCCGGCGGGTCCGAAAGGCATTTCGCTGTTCCTGGTGCCGAAGTACATGGTCAATGCCGATGGCAGCCTCGGCGCGCGCAACCCGGCGAATTGCGGTTCGATCGAACACAAGATGGGCATCCAGGCGTCCGCGACCTGCGTGATGAACTTCGACGAAGCCGTGGGTTACCTGGTCGGCGAGCCGAACAAAGGCCTGGCGGCGATGTTCACCATGATGAACTACGAGCGTTTGGGCGTTGGTATCCAAGGCTTGGCTACCGGCGAGCGCTCTTATCAGAACGCCATCGAATACGCTCGCGATCGCCTGCAAAGTCGTTCGCCGACCGGCGCGCAGAACAAAGACAAAGTTGCTGACCCGATCATCGTCCACCCGGACGTGCGTCGCATGTTGCTGACCATGAAAGCCTCGAACGAAGGCGGCCGTGCCTTCTCGACGTACGTGGCGATGCAACTGGACACCGCCAAGTTCAGCGAAGACGCCACCACCCGCAAACGCGCGGAAGATCTGGTTGCGCTGCTGACCCCAGTGGCCAAGGCATTTCTGACCGACCTGGGCCTGGAAACCACGGTTCACGGCCAGCAGGTGTTTGGCGGCCACGGTTACATCCGTGAGTGGGGCCAGGAGCAACTGGTGCGCGACGTGCGCATCACCCAGATCTACGAAGGCACCAACGGCATTCAGGCGCTGGACCTTGTAGGACGCAAGATCGTTGGTAGCGGCGGGGCGTTCTATAACCTGTTCGCCGACGAGATTCGTCACTTCACGGCAACGGCCAGCGCTGACCTGGCGGAATTCACCAAACCACTGAACGACGCGGTGACCACCCTCGATGAGCTGACTTCGTGGCTGCTGGACCGGGCGAAAAACAACCCGAATGAAATCGGCGCGGCCTCGGTCGAATATCTGCAAGTATTTGGATACGTTTCCTACGCCTACATGTGGGCATTGATGGCCAAGGCAGCCTTCGGTAAGGAAGCGCAGGACGATTTCTACGCGAGCAAACTTGGTACGGCGCGGTTCTATTTCGCCCGTCTGCTGCCGCGTATTCACTCGCTGAGCGCGTCGGTGAAGGCCGGTAGCGAATCGCTGTTCCTGCTGGACGCGTCGCAGTTCTGACCCTCTAGCGTCATGTAAGCATTCTCTTACATGACGTACTGCTGTTTTCCCATATGCGCGAATTGGATCCAGAGCTAATCTACTTCACATGGACGTCGCGCAGGAAGCGCAAAGCAACAACACGGACACGTAGGATTCTGCCAGGACGGCGGAGTGAAATGGATGTCAGGGAAACAGTCTGCAAAGCCCCGCTTCGGCGGGGTTTTCTTTTGCCTGCAGAAAAGCTCAGGCTATTGTTGCCGGACCTTTCAAACCGCCGTCGGGTCCATTCAGTACTTCTTCCAGCAATGTCTGCAACAAGGCCAGCGAGGCCTGTTGCCGTTGCACATCTCGACACACCAACCCGACTTTCAGCGGCACGCGCGGTTCGGTCAGGGGTTTCCACAGCAGTTCATGGTTGCCATGGGCCTTTTGCGAGCGCCCCGGCAGGACCGTGGCCAATCGGGTGTGGGGCAAACTGTCGAGAATCCCCGCCATGTTATTCAGCTCAGCCTGCACCTGCGGCCGTCGCCCCAGATTCGCCAATTGTGTCTGCCAGATCTGCCGCAGCTGAAACTCTTCGCCCAACAGCAGCATCGGTAATTCTGCGGCCTGACTCATGGAGACTTTCTTGAATTCCCTCAGCGGATGATCTGCCGGGATGACAAGCGTCAGTTCATCTTCATACAGCATCACGCCATGCAGCCCCGGCTGACGGGGTGGCAGGTAGCTGATGCCGATGTCCAGAGAGCCGTTGAGCAAGCGCCGTTCGATCTCCAGGCCGGTCAACTCATAAATCTGCACCACCAGGTGCGGCTGCGCCTTGCGCACCCGTTCGAGCATCTGCGGCACCAGGCTGGTGTGGACGGTTTGCAACACGCCGATAGCCAGGGTGCGCAGTGCCTGCCCCTTGAAATTGCCCAGGGCTTCCCGTGCCCGTTGCAGACCGTCGAGCAGGGGAAGTGCGTGGTTATACAAGGTGTGCGCCGCCAGGGTGGGCAGCAGGCGTTTGCTACTGCGTTCGAACAGGCTTACATCGAGGTTCTGTTCGAGGTGACGGATCTGCTGCGACAGCGCCGGTTGGGAAATCGAAAGTCGCTCGGCGGCCCGGCCCACATGGCCCTCTTCGTAGACCGCGACGAAATAACGCAGTTGCTTGAAATCCATAAGTAACACTTATCGAAAATGCTGTGAAATCGAAATGGCTCAGCGCCGTGCCTGAGCCTAGTCTAACCGCATTCACAAGGCTTACAGGGCCGGAAAGCGCGATGAAGACCGTTTACCGTGTTGGTGTTTACATAGGAAAGACAAAAAACCTCAAACGAGGCTTTTTTCGATGAATCTGTTTAATTTGCGGCGCAATCCACCCAGTCTTGATGATTTGGTCATGGACGCCTCACTGCCGGCTTGCAGCGACAACCTTTCCAGCGAGTGTCTGATGCCCAGTGTCGAGCGGCCATCGCAGATTTTCGTCCGAGGCCAGGGTTCATGGTTGTGGGACAGCGATGATCGCGCTTACCTGGATTTTTCACAGGGTGGCGGGGCCAATAGCCTGGGGCACAGCCCGTCGGTGCTGGTTAATGCGATCTCGGATCAGGCCCGAACCCTGATCAATCCCGGTTTCGGCCTGCATAACCGTGGCCTGCTCAATCTCGCCGAACGACTTTGCACCAGTACTGGCAGCGATCAGGCCTACCTGCTCAACAGTGGCAGTGAAGCCTGTGAAGCGGCGATCAAACTGGCGCGCAAATGGGGTCAACTGCATCGCGGCGGTGCTTCGCGGATCATCGTGGCCAACAAGGGGTGTCATGGTCGTAGTCTCGGGACGATTTCGGCGTCGGACAGTTCGACGCTGACCAACCGATTCGAGCCGCAGTTGCCGGGTTTCAGCCACGTTCCATTCAATGACCTTCCCGCCTTGCACACGGCTGTGGACGCGCAGACCGTGGCAATCATGCTCGAGCCGATTCAGAGCGAAGCCGGGGTAATTCCGGCTGACGAGCATTACCTCAAGGGTGTTGAGCGCTTGTGTCGCGAACTGGGCATCCTGCTGATCCTCGACGAAGTGCAAACCGGGCTCGGCCGTTGCGGCACCTTGCTCGCGGAACAATCCTACGGCGTGCGTGCCGATATCGTCGTACTCGGCAAAGGCCTGGGTGGTGGCGTGCCGCTGGCTGCGTTGCTGGCCCGGGGCAAGGCGTGCTGCTTCGACATCGGTGAAATGACCGGCACCCATCACGGCAATGCGCTGATTAGCGCTGCCGGCCTGGCCGTGCTCGATAGCGTGCGGGACAAAGGCTTTCTCGATCATGTGCAGCAAACCGCTCAATACCTTGGCGAAGGCCTCGGGCGCCTGGCCCATCGCTACGGACACGGTGAACTACGCGGACAAGGGCTGCTCTGGGGGCTGAGCCTGTCCGAAGATTCAGCAGACGCGGTAGTCAAAGCCGCACTTCACGAAGGCTTGCTGCTCAACGCCCCGCAACCCGACTGCCTGCGCTTCACCCCGGCCCTCACCGTCAGCAAGGCCAACATCGACGAAATGCTCCTGCGCCTGGCCCGAGCATTTTCCCGGGTCCGCACCGCGCAACTGCAATGCCGTAAAGGGATTGCCGTCTGATCGGATCCGTCCTACACGAATTCCTGAACCGTCTCGCGGTAATAACGCATCGCCCCATGCCTGATCCTTTTGGTGTGGGGCGTTTTTTTGTCTCTGGATTCATCGGGATGCGGCCATCATCCCGAGATTCGGACTGAACCCTGACGAACGGCACAGGTCGATTGGTTGTGTGGCTCGTGCGAGTCAACATCAATCAGGAGCTGACCCATGGACTTTATTCGAATCATCATTGCCATTCTGTTGCCGCCCCTGGGTGTGTTTCTGCAAGTCGGTTTCGCCGGGGCGTTCTGGCTGAATATTCTGCTGACGTTGTGCGGTTACATTCCGGGGATCGTGCATGCGGTGTATATCATTGCCAAGCGCTGAGGTTCGCGGCGTCAGGTAGATCGTTTTCGCGGGCAAGCCCGCACCCACAAGGGTTTTGCGTCCACCGCAGATCCAATGTGGGTGGGGGCTTGCTCGCGAATGAGGCGCCGCTATTTCTGCACCAAGCGCGAACTTCAGTCCGCCAATTCCATCACCCGTCGATAAAACAACCATTCCTGTTCTAACGCATGCGCCTGGTTACCCGCCTTGCGAAACCCATGACGCTCGTCCGCGTAATAGTGGGCTTCAACCAGAATGCCGTTCTCTTCCAGCGCCGTGACCATGTCGCGGGTTTGCTGCGGTACCACCACGGCATCCAGCTCGCCCTGAAAGAAAATCACCGGCACCGAGATATTGCTCGCGTGCAGCAGCGGCGTGCGTGCGGCGTAGCGCTCGGCATCCTGCTCGGGATCGCCGATCAACCAATCCAGATAGTCGCCTTCAAATTTGTGCGTTGCCCTGGCCAAAGCAACCGGATCACTGACGCCATACAGACTGGCCCCAGCCCGGAAGACCTTGTGAAAGGCCAGTGCGCAAAGGGTCGTGTAGCCACCGGCGCTGCCACCGCGAATGAAGGCCTTGTCGCCGTCGATCAATCCGCGTTCGGCGAGGTAAGCGACCACCGCACAGGCGTCTTCCACATCGACGTCGCCCCAGCTCAAATGCAGAGCCTGGCGATAATCCCGGCCATAACCGCTGCTGCCGCGATAGTTGAGGTCGGCCACGGCGAAGCCCCGTTGTGCCCAATACTGGATGCGTGTGTCGAGCATCGGGTAGCAGGCCGAGGTCGGGCCGCCGTGGATGAACACCACCAGCGGCGGTTTCGCTGCACCGCTCATCGCCGGGTAGAAGAAACCGTGGGCCTCGCCCGAACCGCTTGGGTAGCGCAGGGTTTGCGGGCGACTGATTTGCTCGGCGGGCAGCGGTGCGATACCGCCGGCCAGGACCTTGACCTGTCGCGTGTCGCGCTCAATGGCAATCACCGCTGAGGAAGTGACCGGCGAGGAGGCGATGCAGTAAATGAACTGATCATCCAGTGCGAGACTTCGGAAACGGCTGTAGTCCCCGGTGAAGTCCTCAGGATTGTCGCCGCAAAGACCCAGGCGGCCAAACCCACCTTCGGTCCAGCTCGCCAGATAACGATCTTCGCCAAGCGGTAACCAGGTACTGCCACCGAGTTGCCACGGCGCGGGACCGTGATCGGCAGCAGCGCTGGCCAGCGGACTCAAACCTTCGGCGGATTCCACCCAAGGCTGCCAAAAACCGCCGCGATCCGTCAGACAAAACAAGCGACCACTTTCATCGAAACGAGGCTGTTGCAGCGATTCCTGAACCCCATCACCCGCCACACAGCGGGGCTGACCAAAACCGCCCTCGCTTTGGCGGTCAGCAACCATCAAACGGGTCGCGGTCCACGGCTGATCCGGTCGGCTCCACTCGATCCAGGCCAGGCGCCGGGCATCCGGACTCAGGGTCGGTGCCGCGTAGAAATCCGCACCTTCGGCCAGCAAATGCCGCGCGCCGTCCGCCAGGTCGATGGCTACCAATCGATGCTGATCATGGTTTTCTTCAACCGCCAGCACCTGACCATTAGCAAACTGCAGATCACCGTAACGGCAGTCACTCGACGTCAGCATTTCAGGCGTCTCGCCTTTCAGCGATTGTCGATACAGTTGCTGGTCCGCCTCGTTGACGAAAACTATCCCGTCATCCGTCAGACAAAACGCTCCGCCGCCATATTCGTACACGCGGCTGCGCGCACTGAATCCCGGCGGCGTCAGGCATGTGGCCTGGCCGTCTCGCCAGTGCCAGATCCGGCAAGCGGCGTCCTCGGGACGGTATTCGTTCCAGAACAGGCCATGACGACCGACCAGCAGCTCGGCAAAGTCGATGCCGGCCGCGACAGCCTTGATGGCGCTGAAGGGTTCAGCTTTTGGCGATGAGGCGTGAGTTTCGTTCATTGCGAAAGGCCAGTTGTTCAATGGTTTGAGTCGCGTGCTCGGCTTCTTCGCGGGCCTGGAGAATCACGCCGTGATGTTGCGATTTGCTGCACACCGGGTCGGCATTGCTGGCATCACCGGTAAGCATGAACGCCTGGCAGCGACAGCCACCGAAGTCCTTTTCTTTTTCATCGCAGGAGCGGCACGGCTCGGGCATCCAGTCGTAACCGCGAAAGCGGTTGAAGCCGAACGAGTCGTACCAGATGTGCTGCATGCTGTGGTCGCGCACGTTGGGAAATTGCACCGGCATCTGTCGGGCGCCGTGACAGGGCAGGGCCGTTCCGTCAGGCGTGACTGTCAGAAAAATACTGCCCCAGCCATTCATGCAGGCTTTCGGGCGTTCCTCGTAGTAGTCCGGGGTGACGAAAATCAGCTTGCATGGATGCCCTTCGGCTTCCAGTTTGGCGCGGTATTCGTTGGTGACGCGCTCGGCCCGGACCAGTTGTTCCTTGGTCGGCAACAGGCCGACACGATTGAGCTGCGCCCAACCGTAGAACTGGCACGTCGCGAGCTCGACAAAGTCTGCCTCAAGGGCGATGCACAGCTCGATAATCCGATCGATCTTGTCGATGTTGTGCCGATGGGTCACGAAGTTCAGCACCATCGGGTAGCCGTGGGCCTTAACGGCGCGGGCCATTTCCAGCTTCTGGGCGAAGGCTTTTTTCGAGCCGGCCAGCAGGTTATTCACCTGTTCGTCGCTGGCCTGGAAACTGATCTGGATATGGTCCAGCCCAGCCTTCTTGAAATCGCTGATTTTCTGCTCGGTCAGGCCAATACCGGAGGTGATCAGGTTGGTGTAGAAACCCAATTTGCGCGCCTCGGCAATCAGCTCGGCAAGATCCTGGCGCACCAGCGGTTCGCCGCCGGAGAAGCCCAGTTGCGCCGCGCCCATCTCCCGCGCTTCGCGGAACACCTTGATCCACTGCTCGGTGCTGAGTTCCTTGCCCTGCTCGGCGAAATCCAGCGGATTGGAGCAGTACGGACATTGCAGCGGGCAGCGATAGGTCAGCTCGGCCAGCAGCCACAGCGGCAGGCCGATTTCCGGTTTGGGCGGTAACTTGTCCGACACGGAATCAGGCAAGTTCGATCCAGTGCTGAGCACGGGCGACCTCCATGAATTGCTCGATGTCTTCAGCGAGCTCAGGCACACCCGGGAACTGTGCGTCGAGTGCGGCGATGATGGCCGCGACATCCCGCTCGCCGTCGATCAAGCCGCCAATCAGCGCGGCGCTTTCATTGAGTTTGATCATGCCTTCCGGGTACAGCAGCACGTGGCCTTTTTGCGCCGGTTCGTACTGGAAACGGTAGCCGGTACGCCAGGTCGGGGTCTTGCTGCGATCGAAACTCATAAGGTGATTCCTTTATGCCAGACCCGTTGCTCGGTCACGCTGTGATACGGCGGGCGATTCAGTTCGTAGGCCATGGTCATGGCGTCGAGCATGCTCCAAAGAATGTCCAGTTTGAACTGGAGAATTTCCAGCATGCGCTCCTGGCCTTCCCGCGTCGTGTAGTGCTGCAAGGTGATTGCCAGACCGTGCTCGACATCGCGGCGGGCCTGGCCCAGGCGCGTGCGGAAATACTCATAGCCGGCCGGGTCGATCCACGGGTAATGCTGCGGCCAACTGTCGAGGCGCGATTGATGGATCTGCGGCGCGAACAGCTCGGTCAGTGAGCTGCTGGCGGCTTCCTGCCAACTGGCCCGACGGGCGAAATTGACGTAGGCGTCCACGGCGAAACGCACGCCGGGCAGCACCAGTTCCTGGGAGCGCAACTGATCGGGATCAAGGCCGACGGCTTGGCCCAGGCGCAACCAGGCTTCGATGCCGCCGTCTTCGCCGGGGGCGCCGTCATGGTCAAGCAGGCGTTGAATCCACTCGCGACGGATCTCGCGGTCCGGGCAGTTGGCGAGGATCGCGGCGTCTTTCAGGGGGATGTTCACCTGGTAGTAGAAGCGGTTGGCGACCCAGCCCTGGATCTGCTCGCGGGTCGCCCGGCCTTCGTACATCGCCACGTGGTACGGGTGGTAGATGTGGTAATAGGCGCCCTTGGCGCGCAGGGCGGCTTCGAACTCGGTGGGGGACATTGCGGTGTCAGTCATTTCGGTTCTCCGGGTACGACCGGTTGATTCTTTGGTGTCTGATCTGGCGCCTTCGCGGGCAAGCCCGCTCCCACAGGGGATCGCATTCCAATGTGGGAGCGGGCTTGCCCGCGAAGAGGTCATTAGTTACAACACAATACCCATGCCGTCATACGCCACTTCCACATTGCGCCGAACCAGCTCCGCCCGCTCCGGCGAATTCTCATCGAGAATCGGGTTGGTGTTGTTGATATGGATAAGTACTTTGCGCTGCTCGGGCAGTTGTTCCAGCACTTCCAGCATGCCGCCGGGGCCGTTCTGCGCGAGATGGCCCATCTCGCGACCGGTACGGGTGCCGACGCCACGGCGCTGCATTTCATCGTCGTCCCACATCGTGCCGTCCACCAGCAGACAATCGCTGCCGGCCATGATCTCCAGCAACGGCCCGTCAACCTTGCCCAGGCCCGGTGCGTAAAACAGTTTGCCGCCGGTGCTCAGGTCTTCGACGATCAGGCCGATGTTGTCGCCCGGGTGCGGGTCGAATCGGTGCGGCGAGTAGGGCGGCGCAGCGCTGCGCAAGGGCAGCGGGGTGAAACGCAGGTTCGGGCAGGCCGGGATGCTGAAGCTCTGGTCGAGTTCGATGCGGTTCCAGTTCAGCCCACCGTTCCAGTGGGTCAGCATGGTGAAAAGCGGAAAACCGGTACTCAGGTCTTCGTGGACCATGTCGGTGCACCAGACTTGATGCGGGCAACCTTCACGCAGGCTGAGCAGACCGGTGGTGTGGTCGATCTGGCTGTCCATCAGGATGATCGCACTGATCCCGGTGTCGCGCAGGGCGCGGCCCGGTTGCATCGGGGTAAAGCTCTGGAGTTGTGCGCGGATGTCCGGCGAAGCGTTGCACAGCACCCAGTTCACGCCGTCATCGGAAATCGCGATGGACGACTGGGTACGCGCCTTGGCATTCAGGCTGCCGTCGCGAAAGCCCGCGCAGTTCACGCAGTTGCAATTCCACTGCGGGAAACCACCGCCGGCGGCGGAACCTAGAATCTGGACAAACATGGCCGCTCCATCATTGTGAACACTGAAAATAAAAACGCCCCGGCAGACCGAGGCGCTGTGCTGCAAGACAAACTTAGCGGCTTGCGAAGTACATGGTGACTTCAAAGCCGATACGCAGGTCGGTGTAAGCAGGTTTGGACCAGGACATAAGAGTGCTCCTTTCAGGTGGATGGGACAGTTGAGACCTATACATATAGTCCACCTCCAGCCGGAGATGTTCAGATAGTTAGGTGGCTATGTTACTCAAAATTACAGCGCCCTTGCCCGTGAAACTTTGAGAAAGCTAATTGCAGCCTCGGTAATGATCATTTTGCCGCTTGCCAAGGCGCCCCCGGGCAAGCCTCGCTGGCCAGACAGCGCCAGCCACCTTCGGCAGTGTTCAGCCGTTGCACGGCGGCGAGTAGAGCTTGTCGGTCGATCTTTAAAATTGCTTCAGGAAGTTGCGTCAAGTAATCCGACGAGTGGCCGGCGAGTTTGGCCTGCCAAAGCAATTCAGCGGCTTGGACGTTAGGCAGGGCTTTGTTGTCGAATTGATCGGCGAGGGCTTGGCGTTGCGCGAGGTAAGTAGCGTCGTCGATGCTTTGAATCAGATCGCCCTGTTCTTTCAGGAAGTGCTGGATGTGTTCCAGCAAATCCGCAGCGGCAACGCTCGGTGACTGCACGCCAAACAGCAAACCGGTCTGGCCGTTTATCTGGCGTAGTCCGCTGAATACCGCATAACCCAGTTGCAGCTCGACCCGCATGCGTTGGTAGAACGATGTCTGGAGCAGATGTGCGAGCAAGCGCCAGTCAGCCTCGTCGGAGATGTCCTGGGTGGCGGTCGGACAGAACAGCAGCAGCGCGTGTTCATTGGAATTGGTGTCGACTGTGTTCCACACATGCTGTGAGTTTATTGAGGGCGGCGGTGTCAGTTGATTGTCCGCAACACCGGGGATACGACTCAGTGCAACCCCCATGGCCGCTTGGGTCTGGGCGGACAGACCGACGGCCAGACCATCCCATCGGGCACTCGACCAGAGTTGTGGCAGGTCGGCTGAGGTGGCGGTGTGTCCAAGGCAATGCTCGGGCAGCGCTTTGAGCAACTGCCGAATCGGCATCAACGCAGGACTTGTCTGTTCTGTTTGTGGGAAATCCGCATCGGGTTTTGTCAGAGCGGTCAGCGCGTGTTCGAGGACGGTTGGCATTGGCTCTTGCAGACCGGTCATCTTCAGCAGCCATTCATTGCCCGCTGCGCTGAAGGAAAAATCCACGCCGGCCTGACGAGCATCTTCGCGCAATGGCTGGAGGTGGTTTTCCAGGCTCGATTGCAGCCGGCTATCCGGCGTCGAATCCAGGCGCCAACGCAGGTAAATCGCGCCTTCATCGGTGTTGCCCGGCAACGCGCTGCTGAATTGCATTGACGAGCGTTCACGACGACCCCGCGAGCGATCCTGGGCAAACGTGCGCAGGCCACGGTGGGCGCTGGTCTGGCCGCGGATCAGCCCGGCATTGGCGATGGGGGCTTCGGAGCGCAAAAACGGGTTGGGCGCAGGGAGTTGCCATTGGCCGCTGAAGTTATCCACAGCGCCGATTTTTTTCAGGATGTCCTTGAGGGCTGCGACACCTTGTTCGGATAACCCGGTTTCAAGTTGTTCAGTGTCTCGCTGGGCCAATTGCAAAGCGTTGCTGACTTGCTGCTGACGTTGCAGCAGGGCGGCGTACTCGTCGCGTAATGCGCCCCAGTTTTGTTGGGCGGCAAAGAACCCCAACCAATCCATCAGTTGTTCACGAATGGCTGCGGGCGCTGCGTGGGTGAGCAGTTTGAATTCGATGTGCAACAGGGCTTGGCCAGAGAACTGATACAGGGGCGCGGCTTTAAGACCGTCTGCCAATCCGCGTTTTTGCAGCTCATCCAACAAACCACCGGGTTTCGCGGCGTTCAACCAATGGCACAAGAATGCCAACGCTTCGGGAGAGGACTCTGGGAGTGCTTCGAACGTGAACAGCAGATCCAGGCGCGATTCGCTGACCTGTTGATAACTCTTGTCGGAAGAATCCATTAACGCTGTGGGCATTGCCTGAGGGGCTTTTTCGGCGATGGCGATGGCGGCGGAAAACGCCTCAGCCATCGCCCTGAGTTCATCAATCGTCTGCGGCCCCGCCAGGCTCAAGGTCATTTGCCCGATCTGATAAAACCGCTGATAGAAGTCTTTCAACGCCTGCTGAAACTCAGGCTGCGGCACCGGCAGACTGTCGCGATTGCCGGCGTGAAACGCTCGTAACGGATGCGCCGCCGCTAATCCATTGAACAGCGCCAGTTGCTGTTGCGCTGCCGCATCCTGGGACCAGGCCACAAATTCGGCCTGCAAAACCTCCCGTTCCCGCAATTGATCGTCCAGATTCATACGCGGGTGAGCGAGCATGTCTGACAGACGCTCCAACCCACCGGCCAATGTCTGCGGCGGCAACTCAAAAAAGAAATCTGTGGTGCGCTCGCTGGTGCGTGCATTCACCTGACCACCGTGTCCTTGGACATAGGCCATCAGCCCTTGGCCGGTAGGAAAACGTTCAGTACCTAAAAAAAACAGATGCTCAAGAAAATGCGCCAATCCGGGCCACGCCAGAGGCACGTCATGACTGCCGGCAGCCACCCGTAACGCCGCAGCACTGCGCTTTAAATCGGGGGCATGACGCAGCGTCACCCGCAGGCCGTTGGCCAGGGTTTCAGTGTGAGGGCGGGGATGATTCAACGCAGGCATGAGCACTTCCAGAGCAGGGAAGCGCTAATGCTAGCGGATAACAGGTGCTCAGCGCTTGTTCAGCGCTCCATACAACTCGGGGCGACGATCAATCAGGTAGCGATTGGCCGCACGGGAATCGACCATCAACTGCCGATCCAGCTCACCGACAATCAGCGCTTCATCCAGACCCGCCTGGGCGATGCGGCTGCCATCCGGCGCTGCGATGCTGCTTTGGCCGCAATACTGGATATCTCCTTCGTGGCCGCAATAGTTGGCGTAAGCCACATAACACTGGTTTTCGAAAGCCCGGGCGCGGACGGTGACATCGGCGACGAAGTCGAAGGGAATCATGTTCGCGGTCGGCACCAGGATCAGCTCGGCGCCGGCCATGGCCAGGCGACGGGCGTTCTCCGGGAATTCCATGTCGTAGCAGATCAGGAAACCAAGCTTCCAGCCATTGAGCTCAACCAGCGGGAAATCGTCCCCGCCGGCGCTGAACATTGAGTGATCAAGATCGCCGAACAGGTGCGTCTTGCGGTAGTTGCACAGGCGTTCGCCATGCGCGTCGATTAACTGCACCGAGTTGTAGATCTGACCGTCTTCGGTGCGCTCAGGGTAGCCATACAGAATGGCGATCCCGGCCGACTTCGCGATGCGCGCAATCTGTTGCGCCGATTCACCGTTGTGCACCTCGGCGAGGACACTGACTGCATCGACGCCGATGTTGTAGCCGGTCAGGAACATCTCCGGCACCACCAGCAAGTCGGCGCCTTTGGCCTCCAGCGCCAGTTGATGCAGGCGTTGCAGATTGCCGGCGACGTCAAGGGGCAGCGGTGGACATTGGTAAAGGGCTACGCGCATTTCGGATTCCTCTTACTCGGGCAGGGCGATCGGACCGATCTCGTTGAACACATCTCCTGGACCCGGGTTCTCGGCGTGAGTTTCACCGCCGAAGTGTTTCATGATGCCCCACACCGCATTGAGCGAGGTCTGAACCGCGCCTTCAACCCAGGCTGGCGTCCACGAAACATCGTCGCCGGCGATGAAAATCCCGCGTTGCTCGGCCGGCATATCGTCCTGCATGAAGTGCGCGTACATGCGCTGGTTGTAGCGGTAATGGCCGGGCAGGGCGCCTTTGAAGGCACCGAGAAAGTGCGGGTCGGCTTCCCAGGACACGGTGATCGGATCGCCGATGATCCGCGCGGCGATATCGACTTTCGGGTAGATCTTCTTCAACGCATCCAGCGCCAGCTTCACGCGTTTTTCCACCGGGTGCGGGAGCATTTTCAACGCGTCGCTCATCCACGAATACGACAGGCAAATCACGCCCGGCTTGTCGTCGCCGTTGTCGAACAGGTAAGTGCCACGGGTCAGGCGATCGGTGAGGGTCATGCTCATCAGGTCGCGGCCGGTTTCCGGGTCCTTGTCCTTCCAGAACGGGCGGTCGACCATCACGAAGGTTTTCGACGATTGCATGTAGCGAGTGCGATCGAGGGCCATCCACATCTTTTGCGAGAACAGGGTTTCGTCGCATTCGATCTGGGTGGTCAGCAGCCAGCTCTGGCAGGTGGTCAGTACGGCGGCGTATTCGCGGGTGTCGCCGTTGTTGTCGGTGACCGCAAAACGGCCGTCAGCGGCGTGGGCGATTTTTTTAACCCCGGAGCGTGGCGCGCCTCGGTGCAAAGACTTGAGACTGGTGCCTTCGGGCCAGTGCACGCAGCGTTCTGGCACATGGCGCCAGATGCCTTGCGGGACTTGTTCGACACCGCCGACGACCAGGTGCTGGTGATCGTCGCAGTTGGTCATCACCACCCGGAAGATTTCCAGCATCGAGTTCGGGAAGTCCGAATCCCAACCGCCGGTGCCGAAGCCGACCTGACCGAACACCTCGCGGTGATGGAACGAGAGCTTGGCGAAGGCTTTGGACGTCGCGACAAAGTCGTAGAAGGTGCGGTCGTCCCACAGCGGAACCAGGGTGTTCCACAATTCTTTGAGGCGCGGCACGTCACGGTCACGGATCGCTTGCTGGATATCGGCGAACTGCGACCCGGCTTCCAGTGCATCCGCCCAGGCGTCAGCCACTTCCTGGAACAGTGCAGGAAGGTCTGCCAGTTTCTGTGCGTAATGGGTTTTGCCTTCGATGTCGATCACCGTGCTGCCCGACGCGGGCGTCAGCGGGTTCGGAAAAGGCTTGGTCTGCAGGCCGAGTTTGTCGACGTAGTGATAGAACGCGGTAGACGATACCGGGAAACGCATCCCGCCCAATTCGGCGACGATGCCATCGGTCCCGTTGAATGCCTGGGAGCGCAGACGACCGCCCATCTTCGAGGCTTCGTAGACGACGGGTTTAAGGCCCAGCTTCATCAACTCGTAAGCCGCCACCAGCCCGGCGATGCCCGCGCCGACGATCGCCACTTCGGCACCGTGGTGGTGCTCAGGAATGCTGCCGAGGCCAGCCGGGTGTTCGATCCAGTCGTCGAAGGCGAAAGGAAAGTCCGGGCCAAAAATGGTGACTGGTTTTTTACCGTCTGCAGGATGGCGATTGTTCTTGTTCATGGCTGACCTTGCTGGCGACCCGACGCGGGATGCGCGTCTGAGTATAGGAAAAGATGGCAGCCATTCTAGAGAGCGTAGAACACGTTAATAAGACGCAATGTGTCGTCGTTTTGCCAGTTATTTGATCAATATGACGATCTACTGCTACACACTGCTCATTGTGGGAGCGGGCTTGCTCGCGAAAGCGGTGGGTCAGCCAACTGCAATGGTTACTGATGCACCCTCTTCGCGAGCAAGCCCGCTCCCACATGGACAGTGTCTAGACCGGCTGTCCCCGGTCAATCTTGCTGCTCAAGATGATCGAAGTGGTGGTCTTCTCCACCCCGTCCACACTGCCAATCTGATCCAGCAATTGATCCAACTGCTCCGGCGAGTCCGTGCGCAACCACGCCACATAATCAAATTCGCCACTCACCGCACACAACTGCTGAACCTGAGCCATCGCGCTAAGTCGGCGCAACACTTCCTTGCCGGATCGCGGCTGCACCGTGATCCCGACATATGCCTGCAAACCACCATCGACCACACGCTGACCCAAGCGCACGCCGTAACCCGTGATCACCTTGGCTTTTTCCAGGCGCGACAACCGCGAAGTCACCGTGGTGCGCGCGATGCCCAGCTGCCGCGCGAGCATGGCCACGCTTTCACGGGCGTTGATTTGCAAGGCCGCGATCAATTGGCGGTCGATTTCGTCAAGAGCGGGCGGGCGGGTGTCAGGCAAGGGGCGTCTCCGGCGGAATGCATCGATAGGCAGCATGTTACAGACACATCCCACACAGCGCTCGCAGCGGTTATTTGAGGTTGATTTTGTACCGTTCAGAACATTTTGCCTGCGACAAATTGCCATAAGTAACTAGGTAGTACATCATTTCACCCTTGTCACAAATGGGGAAAACTTCCGACATGAATAATTCTGGGGCTGCCGCCGGCAGCAAATGGTTGCTGGTGGGGCTGGGTCTCCTGATCGCGTTGATCGGGCTCGGCCTGGCGGGCGGCGGTGCTTACCTGGTGACATTGGGTGGGAGTTGGTACTTCCTGCTGATGGGCCTGGCGATGCTGGTTTCCGGACTGATGATCGCCCGGCTCAAGCCGCAAGGTGCGTGGCTGTATGGCGTGGCGCTGATCCTGACGGCGATCTGGGCGGTGTGGGACAGCGGTTTCGATTACTGGCCGCTGGTTTCGCGGGTGCTGACGTTCGCCGTGATCGGCCTGGTTGTCGCGCTGATTTATCCGACGCTGATGCGCGCTTCCGGCGCGACGGCGGGGCGTGGCGCTTACGGCTTGGCCGGTATTCTTGCCATTGGCGTCGTCGCGACGCTGGCCTACATGTTCGTGCCGACCCATGTGGTCAAAGCCAGCAGTGAACCCGCAGTCACGCCGGTCGCGCCGGGAACCGAACAGAAGAACTGGGCCCACTGGGGCAACACCACCGCCGGCAATCGTTTCGCCGCGCTGGACCAGATCAACAAAGCCAACATCGACAAGTTGCAGGTGGCCTGGACTTTCCACACCGGCGACATCCCGCAAAGTACCGGCGCTGGCGCTGAAGACCAGAACACGCCACTGCAAATCGGTGACACGGTCTACACCTGCACCGCCTATGGCAAAGTCTTCGCCCTGGACGCCGACACCGGCACCCAGCGCTGGAAGTTCGACCCCCAAGGCACCGCGCCGAACTGGCAGCGTTGCCGTGGCCTGGGTTATTCCGAAACGCCAGTGTCTTCGGACAGCCCGCCCACAGCCTGTGCGAAACGTCTGTTTCTGCCGACGGGCGATGCGCGTCTGATCGCCATTAATGCCGACACCGGCAAGCCCTGCGAGGACTTCGGCGACAAAGGCACCGTCGACCTGAAAACCGACATGGGTGAAGTCAAACCGGGTTACTACCAACAAACCTCGACGCCGCTGGTTGCCGGCAATGTGGTGATCGTCGGTGGTCGTGTGGCGGATAACTACTCCACCGGCGAACCGCCAGGCGTGGTCCGCGCCTATGACGTGCGCAGCGGAGAACTGGCCTGGGCGTGGGATCCGGGTAACCCGAATACCACCAAACGCCCGCCGGCCGGTGAGACGTATACCCGTGGCACACCGAACGTCTGGTCGGCCATGTCCTACGACGCCAAACTCGGTCTGGTCTACCTGCCGACCGGCAACGCGACCCCTGACTTCTTCGGCGGCCAACGCACGGCCCTGGATGACAAGTGGAACTCGTCCATCGTCGCCATCGACGTGAAAACCGGTCAGGTGCGCTGGCACTTCCAGACCACCCACCACGACCTTTGGGACTTCGACCTGCCGGCGCAACCGTTGCTCTACGACGTGCCGGACGACAAGGGCGGCACCCAGCCAGCCCTGGCGCAAGTCACCAAACAGGGCGAGATCTTTCTGCTCAACCGCGAAACCGGCGTGCCCATCGCCCGCGTCGAAGAGCGCCCGGTGCCACAAGGCAACGTGCCCGGCGAACGCTACTCGCCGACCCAGCCGTTCTCGGTGGACATGCCGTCAATCGGCAACCAGACCCTGACCGAATCCGACATGTGGGGCGCCACGCCGTTTGATCAGTTGATGTGCCGCATCCAATTCAAAGGCATGCGTCACGAGGGCGTCTATACGCCGCCGGGCCTTGATCGCGCGCTGCAATTCCCGGGCTCCCTGGGCGGCATGAACTGGGGCAGCGTCTCGGTCGATCCGAACACCAACTACATGTTCGTCAACGACATGCGCCTGGGCCTGGCCAACTACATGATCCCGCGCAACAAGATTGCCGCTGGAGCCAGCGGCATCGAAATGGGCGTCGTGCCGCAAGAGGGCACACCGTTCGGTGCCATGCGCGAACGCTTCCTCTCGGCCGCCGGGATTCCGTGCCAGAAACCACCGTTCGGCACCATGTCCGCCATCGACCTCAAGACCCACAAGTTGATGTGGCAGGTTCCGGTTGGCACCGTACAAGACACCGGGCCGCTGGGCATCCGCATGCACTTGCAGATTCCGATCGGCATGCCGACCTTGGGCGCTTCGCTGGCGACTCAGTCGGGGCTGCTGTTCTTCGCCGGGACGCAGGATTTCTACCTGCGTGCTTTCGATACCGGCAATGGTAATGAGATCTGGAAGTCGCGCTTGCCGGTGGGCAGTCAGTCGGGGCCGATGACTTACGTTTCGCCGAAAACCGGCAAGCAATACATTTTGCTGACGGTGGGTGGCGCGCGACAGTCTTCGGATCGGGGGGATTATGTGATTGCTTATGCGTTGCCCTGAGTAAGGGGTGAATTGCAGCTAAGGAAAAGCCGCGTTTATACGCGGCTTTTTTACGTGTCCAGGTTCATGCGCATGCTTTGTGCCATTCACCTTCAAACTCCAGATTCAGCTTGTAAAGTTCGTGGTCCAGTTTGTTGATGGTGTTGATAGCCGACATCAGATCGGCTTCGCCAGTTTTGGCCTCAAGATAAAGCCCCCGCAAATACCGATCGTTCACCATCGGGATTTTGTCGGTTTTTTCCCAGATCGCTACGGCCTGGCTCGTCAGGCCAACAATTTCGGCGAGGCTTTCTTGAGATAACCCAAGCTCCTTTCTCAAAAATCTAAACTCAGCGCCTGTCAGCACTGAAGGCTTCCCAGCAATAGCCTTGCCTATTACATCATGTAGGCCTTTCACATCTGTGATGGCAACAGACTCGCCATACGCGGTCTCTTTCACCACGAAGCCGTTGCTAAGCCATACGTTCGGTAGGCCGCTTTCTACGTAGTGGTACATAAAAATCATCCCTTCTTTTGAATCGCGGTCACTATGACGAGAAATGTCCCGTCGTCATCGATGTCGATCGCGCCGACAATCTGGAGAGGTGAGCCAGCTCTGAACCAGGAAATGGTAAATCTCCAATCACCACCAGGCTGCTGAAACGGCCCCTCGGTAATTTGCCCTTTACTTAGACACTCCATCACATCCGGCATGCTCACGCCCCGCTCAATCATCCGCACCTTGGCGTGCGGAGAGTAGAAGATACGTTCCGATACCTGCGAAAGCTCACGGATGATTTCAAGAGCTTTGTTTTTGGGCAGTGGAAAGGGAAGAAGAGGGCTCATTAATTTTCTATAGTATTTATAGGTTGAGCCATCCTAAAGTTCAAGGTTGGTTTGTCAATTTCGCGTGTGTGTCTGCGGATGACATCGGCTCATTGGAAATTCAATGTGGACACTTTCTGGACACTTCGCTCGATTTTAAGAAAAAAGTGCTTGGAGAAAACTGGAACTCCAGACACGAAAAAGCCGCGTAAATACGCGGCTTTTTTGTTTGGTGGGCCCACACGGACTTGAACCGTGGACCAAAGGATTATGAGTCCTCTGCTCTAACCAACTGAGCTATAGGCCCTCAGTAGGCCGCGGATTATAGCGACGGTTTCTCGGCTGTGCTATCCGAAAAATCCGATACGGCTATACGAAGAAACGTCGCCGCAAATTCCTCGGGCGGTAATGGCAGGCTGACGATGTAGCCCTGAATCTGTTCGCAGCCTTCGGCGGCGAGGAATTCCTGTTGGGCCTGGGTTTCGACGCCCTCGGCGATGATGGTGAATTGCATGCTGCGGCCCAAGGCAATGATGGCGCGGACAATGGCCGCGTCGTGGGGATCATCCGGCAGCCCGCGGACGAAGGACTGGTCGATTTTGAGGATGTCCAGCGGCAGGCGTTTAAGGTAGCTCAGGGACGAATAACCGGTGCCGAAGTCGTCGATCGCCAGTTGCACGCCCAGGCGTTTGAGTTGGTGCAACACCGCCAGCGCTTCTTCGGCCTGGCTCATGATGAAGTTCTCGGTAATTTCCAGTTGCAGAAAACCGGGCCTGAGACGGTTGTCCTTGAGCAGTTGTTCGATGCGACCGAGCAGGTTCGGTTGGCGCAGTTGTGCGCCGGCGAGGTTGACCGACAGCGGGCCGAGGCATTCGTAGAGCTGATTCCATTCGAACATCTGCCGGCACGCGGTCTCGAGCACCCAATCGCCGATCTGCAGGATCATGCCGTTTTCTTCGGCCAGAGGAATGAAGTGTTCTGGCGGGACATCACCAAAGGTCGGGTGACGCCAGCGGATGAGCGCTTCGGCGCCGACCAGGCGATGATCGTCGAGGCTGACTTTCGGTTGGTAGCAGAGGTGCAATTCATTGCGCTCGATGGCGCGGCGCAGTTCGTGTTCCAGCGCCACCCGTTCGCTGGCCTGGGCGGTGAGGTCGCGGGTGTAGCTTTCGACCCGGTTGCGACCTTTGGCCTTGGAGCGGTACATCGCCGCATCGGCGTTCTTGACCAGCGTGGCAACGTCGCAGCCGTCCTTGGGATACAGGCTGGAGCCGATACTGGCGCTGATAAAAAACTCGTGCTCGCCTGCCTGGAACGGCGCGGCGAAGCAATTGAGCAATTTGGTGGCGATGTGGTCGGCATCGGTGGCTTGTTGCAGGCCTGGCAGCAGGATGATGAACTCGTCGCCGCCCAGGCGCGCCACGGTGTCGATGTCCCGCAGTTGCTCTTTGAGGCGTACGGCGATGCCCTTGAGCAGCAGGTCGCCGACCGGGTGACCGAGGCTGTCATTGATGTGCTTGAAACGGTCCAGATCGAGGAACAGCACCGCGCCTTGGCCGCCGTTTTCCTGCTGGTTGTTGAGTGCGGTCAGCAGTCGGCTTTCGAACAGTGTGCGGTTCGGCAGGCCGGTGAGCGGGTCGTGGTGGGCCTGGTAATCGAGCTTGGCCTGGGCGTGCTTGAGGCTGGAGATGTCCGCGAACACCGCGACAAAGTGCGTGATGAACTTGTCGCGGTTGCGCACGGCGCTGATGGTCAGCCAGCTCGGGTACAGTTCACCGTTTTTGCGCCGGTTGGAGATCTCGCCTTGCCAATGGCCTTCATCGGTCAATTGGTGCCACATCGCCGCATAGAACGCGCTGTCGTGCAGGCCCGAGGCGAGCAGGCGAGGGGTGTGGCCCAGTGCTTCGCTCTCGCTGTAACCGGTGATTTCAGTGAACGCGCGATTGACCGCGCTGATGTGCTGTTGGGTATCGGTGATCAATACACCTTCGGCGGTGCTCTCGAACACGGTGGCGGCCTGTTGCAGTTTTTCCTGCATCAAGTGCCGCTCGGTGATGTCCCGGGCGATGGTCAGCATGCAGTCTTCGTCACCGATCGGCAGCGGACGGCTGGACACCTCACAGAGGCGGATCTGTCCGTCGTTGCGGCGAATGTGGCAGGTGAAGTCCCGGACGAAACCGTCCCGATGCAGCAGGTCGAGCATTTGTTTGCGCTCGTTCAGATTGACCCAGATGCCCAGGTCCAGCGCCGAGCGATCCACCGACATCGCGCTGTTGAAGCCTGTAATGCGGCTGAAGCCCTCGTTGACCTCCAGCAGCAGGCCATCGCTCTGCCGGGACAGCAGCAAGCCGTCAGGCGACGCGTGGAAGGCCTTGGCGAACTTCTCTTCGGAGGTTTGCAGCTGTTGCTGGGTTTCTTTGAGCTGACTGATATCGCGCACCACCACCACCAGCGCTGGCGTGGTGTCGAGATCGAAGGGTTCGGCGGAAATCAGGCCGGTGAACACCTGGCCGTTGTTGCGGCGAAAGGGCATTTCCAAATTGCGGATGCTGCCGGCCTGCAAGCGCTGCAACAAGCCTGGCCCCACACCCGGAATGCCCCAGATATTCAAATCGGTGGCGGTCTGACCGATGACGTCCACGGCTTTGAGCCCGATCTGTTCTTCAAACGCTTCGTTGACCTCCAGCAGGCAACCATCGGAAAGCCGCGCAATCACCAAGATGTCCGGGCATTGCTGGAACACTGAGGCGAACTTCTGTTCCGACAGGCGCAGCGCCTCTTCGGTGCGCTTGGCGTCGCTGATGTCGATCATCAAACCGCGCAACACCGGTTCATGCCCGTGTTCGATCAGGCTGACGATATCGCGCACCCACAAGCAGCGCCCATCGGCGGTGATGACCCGGTAATCGACGCTGTGATCGCGACCGGCCAGCACTTCGTGATCGCAAAAGGTCTGGGCGCGGGTCAGGTCCGCCGGGTGGATGATGTTGCGCCAGAACCCCGGAATCAGCCAATGGGACAGGGGATAGCCGAGCAGGTCTTCGGCGTGGGGCGACACGTAGCTGTAGGTGAAATCGCTGATTCGCGCTTCCCAGGCAATGGCCGACAGACTCTCGACCAGCCCGCGATAGTGGTATTCGCTGCTGCGCAGTTCCTGCTCCAGATCGATCCGCCGGGCAATTTCCGAACTCAGTCGGCGGTTGATCCGGATTACCACCGCCAGCACGATCATCAGCAGCAACAGGCCCGGCAAGCCATAAACAAGCAAGTCCGACCAAAAAGTCCGGTGATCGAGGACGTTACCGACCCAATGCTCTTGAATGGTGCTGATTTCGCTCGAACTCATGTCCGCGAGGACTTTGTCGATGATGCCGACGAGCATTTTGTTTTTTGGTGGCACTGCCATCGCCAATTGATAGCGATAGGGCGTCTCGCCGCTGACATAGAGCCCGTCTAGCTTGAGCTGACGCAGGCTCCAGACGCTGGAGGCCAGATCGCCGACCACGGCGTCCACTTCATCGGTGGCCAGCGCCTGCAGCGCTGAGCTGACGTTGGGCATCGCCACCAGGTTCAGGTCGGGGTGGTGGGTGCGCAGCAGTTCATGGGGGGCGTAATTTTCCACCACGGCGATTTTCAGGCCGTACAGGTCCTCGATCTTGCGCGGCTGGGCACCGCCGACATGGGCGAGGATGACAATCGGAAAATCCAGGTAGGGGCGGGTGAATGACAGGTACGTCTGGCGTTCCGGTGTCGACATGATGCCCGGTAGCAAGTCCAGCTTGCCTTGCTTGACCTGTTCCAGGACGACCGTCCAGCTCACCGGTTCGATGGGGGTGAGCTTGATGTCCAGGCGTTGGCGGATCACATTTATATAATCCGCTGCCAGGCCCTGGTAACGGTTCTGCTCGTCGCGGAACTCGAAGGGCGGCCAAGACGCATCGACGCCCAGACGCAAGTCCGGGTGAGCCGCCAGCCAGCTACGTTCTTCGTCGGTCAGAGTCAGCGCGCCAGCCGTTGCGGTCCAGGTCATCAGCGACAGCAAAAAAAGCACGGTCGGCAATCTGGGCATAACGGTCTCGTTATGGCTCGGGGGGAATGTTTCGAGTGTAGACGGGCAATTCGGTGGGGGGGTAGTGCGGGGGATTTAATCTGCATAAAGCAAAACCCCCGGCCTGGGCCGGGGGTTTTGTGATCACTCGTCGAGGAAGGAGCGCAAATGCTCGCTTCTCGTCGGGTGGCGCAGCTTGCGCAGCGCCTTGGCTTCGATCTGACGAATCCGTTCACGGGTCACGTCGAACTGCTTACCAACCTCCTCGAGGGTGTGGTCGGTATTCATGTCGATACCGAAGCGCATGCGCAGAACCTTGGCTTCACGGGCAGTGAGGCCGGAGAGAACTTCGCGAGTCGCTTCTTTAAGGCTCTCAACGGTAGCAACATCGATTGGCGACTGCATGGTCGAGTCTTCGATGAAGTCACCCAAATGGGAGTCTTCGTCATCACCGATCGGGGTTTCCATGGAGATCGGCTCTTTAGCGATCTTCAATACCTTGCGGATCTTGTCCTCAGGCATTTCCATGCGTTCGCCCAGCTCTTCCGGGGTCGGTTCGCGACCCATTTCCTGCAACATCTGCCGGGAAATGCGGTTGAGCTTGTTGATCGTCTCGATCATGTGCACCGGAATACGGATGGTGCGGGCCTGGTCGGCGATCGAGCGAGTGATCGCCTGACGGATCCACCAAGTGGCATAAGTCGAGAATTTGTAGCCGCGGCGGTATTCAAACTTGTCTACCGCTTTCATCAAACCGATGTTGCCTTCCTGGATCAGATCGAGGAATTGCAGGCCACGGTTGGTGTACTTCTTGGCGATGGAGATCACCAGACGCAAGTTCGCTTCAACCATCTCTTTCTTCGCGCGGCGGGCCTTGGCCTCACCGATCGACATGCGACGGTTGATGTCCTTGATCTCGGCAATCGTCAAACCGGTTTCGGTTTGCAGCGCGATCAGCTTTTGCTGGCAACGAATGATGTCCGGTTGCAGGCGACCAATGGCTTCGGCGTATTTGCCTTTGCCTTTGGCCAGGCCATCGGACCAGCTTTCGTCGACTTCATTGCCCGGGAACTGGCGCAGGAAGTCGGCACGCGGCATGCGCGCATCCCGAACGCAGAGCTGCATGATCGCGCGCTCTTGCTGACGCAGACGATCCAGGGCACTGCGAACACGCTCGACCAGGCCTTCGAATTGCTTCGGCACCAGTTTGATCGGCATGAACAGCTCAGCCAGCAGCACCAGTTCGGCAATTGCCGCCTTGTTGCCACGACCGTGCTTCTTCAGCGCCTTGCGGGTGATTTCCATCTGGTCGGAGACAGCGCCAAAACGCTGTGCCGCGATGACCGGATCCGGACCGCTTTCGGCTTCTTCTTCGTCGTCGGTGCTGGCTTCAGCTTCGTCGTCGTCGGTGTCGTCATCCGCTTTCACGGCTTTCGGATCGACAGGCGGCGGCACTTCTGCAGCAGGCGGCGCAATGCCGTCGTCCGGGTCGATATAACCGCTCAGGACGTCGGACAGGCGGCCACCTTCGGTGGTGACGCGAGTGTATTCGGACAGAATGTGGTCAACCGTGCCAGGGAAGTGCGCAATTGCGCCCATCACTTCACGGATGCCCTCTTCAATACGCTTGGCGATTTCAATTTCGCCTTCACGAGTGAGGAGCTCTACCGTACCCATTTCACGCATGTACATGCGCACTGGGTCGGTGGTGCGACCAATGTCGGTCTCGACCGCTGCCAACGCTGCTGCTGCCTCTTCGGCCGCGGCTTCGTCGGTATCGGCGTCGGCCAGCATAAGGGAATCCTTATCTGGCGCAACCTCGAATACGTTGATCCCCATGTCGTTGATCATGCGGATGATGTCTTCCACCTGTTCCGGATCTGAAATATCCTCCGGCAGGTGGTCGTTGACCTCCGCGTAAGTCAGGTAACCCTGCTCACGACCAAGTGTGATCAACTCTTTGATACGAGACTGCTGTTGCGCTTTTCCGGACATAACACCCTATCCACTGAAGGTCTTGGCGGGCAAAAAACAAGCCGAGGATTATACCTGAGCTATGACCTCACGCGCCAGTTGAGGTCGGGGTTGATACAGCCATATTGCGTTTTAATAGGTCGCGCATCTGATTTGCGATCTGATTTGCTTCCTCCGCGGTCAGTCCTGGCTGCCTTGCTTTTCTGATTAGTACTTCCAGGCTATCCGTGTGTTGAGTTGCCGATAACCTAGTAATGGTGTCTAAAAACTGTTGTTCAAGGTTGTCACCGTCAATCAGCCATTCCTTTTCCGCCAGCGCCTTGAGTAAACGACCCTGTTCGGTCCCGTGCCAACGGGCCATTAGCTGAATTGAGTTTAGCTTAGGATTTTTTTGCACCGCCTCGATCAGGGCTACCAGCAACTGAGCGTAGGTGTTGCTCTCATTGGCGAAGTGGTCGGCGGTTTCTACCTTGCCGGCCAGATCCGGGTGATGGATGAGCGTGCGCAATGCGATCAGCGTTGGTGCTTCGACGGCAATCGGCGTGCGCGGGGCACTCGGTTGATCGCGATCGCCGCCACGCTTGCCATTCTTGTCCCAGGGTTTCTTGTCCCATTTCTTGCCGCCGGCGCCGGGCTTCTTCGGCGTCCATTCCGGCTGCGGCGCATACATGTCTTGCGCTTGAGGCTGATGGTAGTCGCTGTAATCCGGCATGGCGTCGTAATCCATGCCCGGATCGTAGGCCGGCGGGGCGTCCTGAGGAGCACTGTGCACCAGTTGACTGACGGCTTCGCCAGTCAGGCCGGTGATTTCAGTCAATCGTTGACGCATCAGAATGCGCAGGTTGGCGCCCGGGACTTTATCGATCAGCGGTGCAGCGAGGGTGGCCATGTGGGCCTTGCCTTCGAGCGAGCGCGGGTCGGATTCTGCGGTTAGCTGTTCAAAGAAATAATCCGCCAGCGGTTGCGCGTGCTGATTGATCCGCGCGCGGAAGGCGTCGGTGCCCTCGGAGCGGACCAGCGTATCCGGGTCTTCGCCCTCGGGCAGGAACAGGAAGCGCGCGCGCCGCCCGTCCTGCAGGCATGGCAGCGCTGCTTCCAGTGCTCGCCACGCGGCGTTGCGGCCAGCCTGGTCGCCGTCGAAACAGAACAAAACGTTGGGCACGACGCGAAACAGTCGCTTCAAGTGCTCTTCGCTGGTGGCGGTGCCCAGGGTCGCGACAGCGTTGCGCAGGCCTTGCTGGGCGAGAGCTATGACGTCCATGTAGCCTTCGACGACGATGATTTCGTCGAGGTTGCGGTTGTTCTTGCGTGCTTCATAGAGGCCGTAGAGTTCCTGGCCTTTATGGAATACCGGGGTTTCCGGTGAGTTCAGGTATTTCGGCTTGTCATCGCCCAATACGCGGCCACCGAAGGCAATGATGCGCCCGCGGCTGTCGCGGATCGGGAACATCACGCGATCGCGGAAGCGGTCATAGCGTTTGCCGGTTTCGGCGTTCTCGATCAGCAGGCCGGCATCGACCATGGCTTTCTGTTGCAGGGTGTCGCTGCTCAAGTGCTTGAACAGATTGTCCCAGCCCGGCGGGGCGAAGCCGAGGCCGAAGTCCCGGGCGATTTCGCCGGTCAGGCCGCGGCCTTTCAAATAATCCACTGCGGCTTTGCGCGATGGGTGGCTTTTCAGCGCCTGCCGGTAAAAATCAGCGGCGGCGGTGAGCAGCGGGTACAGCGGCGAATCGGTCGGCTGCCGCGGTTTGTGCGGGCGGCCGCTTTCTTCGCGGGGGATTTCCATGCCGGCGGCTTTAGCCAGTTCTTCGACAGCCTGGACGAAATCCAGGTTGTCGTGGTCCATCATGAAGCCGAGGGCGTTACCGCCAGCGCCGCAGCCGAAGCAGTAATAGAACTGTTTGTCGGGGCTGACGCTGAAGGACGGGGTTTTCTCTTTGTGGAACGGGCAGCAGGCGGTGTAGTTCTTGCCGGCTTTTTTCATTTGCAGGCGCGAGCTGACCACGTCGACGATGTCGGTGCGGTTCAGAAGGTCGTCAATGAAGCTCTGGGGAATTAGCCCGGCCATGGCGTTCTCGTCATCTGCGCTGAAACGGATCCAAAACGAACGGCGAACGTGCGCGGGTCGTTGCTTGAGGCACACGTAGATGTGGCTCGACCGTTGTCGTCTGCATAATCGCTGTCGGGAAGTGTATCTGCCGAAAATCCACTGACGTTAGTACCATTCAGTATTCGACTATTTGAAAGTGTTGCGCTGAAAATCCGCTACGGCCAATCGATGGCCTCGGATAGCTCAATAAGCGGGCACGCAAGCAGGTGCCTTGGGCTGATCGTCGTAAGAGGAATCAGTGGGTGTGCTCGTCAGTAGCCTTGGAAGGCTCGTCAGAAAAGACGTGCACCGCTGGCAAAAGAGCCAGGTCTGACGCTGTGAAGCAGGTTTGTCCGAGTCGCATCTGCGGCGTAGACGGTGAAGCATCAAGCGTTTTACGCAAATGCCATAAGCCCGGCTGAGGGCCGGGCTTGGCAGAAGCTTGCTACGAACGTCTGTGTATTAGTACAGACGAACGGCGCGGCGCTGTTCGCGCTGTACTTTCTTGGCGTGACGCTTAACAGCGGCTGCTGCTTTGCGCTTACGCTCAGAGGTTGGCTTCTCGTAAAATTCGCGGCTACGAACTTCAGCCAGTACACCGGCTTTTTCGCAGGAGCGCTTGAAACGACGCAGAGCTACGTCGAAGGGTTCGTTCTCTTTTACTTTGACGGCTGGCATCCAGAGCTACCTTCATTCATTACCGGGGTCAACATCCTCGCGGCAAAAGAGCACTTGAAGACGTCGGTTTTTAAGGGTTGCGGATGTTAACTCCTCATCGACCGGAATGCAAAGCCTCTGATCGAAAACCGCTAGTCGGGGCATCCCATGGCGACTATTATGCGCGCCTTCGAATTCAGCCTAAACAAGGCGCAAACCCATGCTAGTACTGGGATTAGAAACCTCCTGCGACGAAACCGGTGTCGCATTATATGACAGTGAACGCGGCCTGCTGGCCGACGCGCTGTTCAGCCAGATCGACCTGCACCGCGCCTATGGCGGTGTGGTGCCGGAGCTGGCCTCCCGTGACCACGTCAAACGCATGCTGCCCTTGATTCGTCAGGTGTTGGCCGAAGCCGGCTGCGTGCCGACCGAGATCGACGCCATCGCGTATACCGCGGGCCCCGGCCTGGTCGGCGCGTTGTTGGTGGGGGCTTCCTGCGCCCAGGCGCTGGCCTTTGCCTGGGGCATTCCGGCCCTCGGCGTGCACCACATGGAAGGTCATTTGCTGGCGCCGATGCTGGAGCCGCAACCGCCCGAATTCCCGTTCGTCGCTTTGTTGGTGTCGGGCGGTCATACGCAACTGGTTCAGGTCGATGGAATCGGCCAATACACGTTGTTGGGCGAAACCCTCGACGATGCCGCCGGCGAAGCGTTCGACAAGACTGCGAAGATGATGGGCCTCAATTATCCGGGTGGTCCGGAAATCGCGCGCCTGGCGGAGCAGGGGGTGGCAGGGCGTTTCACGTTCCCGCGTCCGATGTGCGATCGTCCGGGCCTGGCCTTCAGCTTCAGCGGCTTGAAAACCTTCGCCCTGAACACTTGGCAGCAATGCGTCAGCGCCGGGGACGACAGCGAGCAAGCCCGTTGCGACATCTCGCTGGCGTTCCAGCAAGCCGTGGTGGAGACTTTGACCATCAAGTGCAAGCGCGCCCTGAAAGCGGCTGGGATGAAGCGTCTGGTGATCGCTGGAGGCGTCAGCGCCAACAAGGCACTGCGTACTTCACTGGAAAAAATGCTCGGCGACATGAAGGGCGACGTGTTTTATGCGCGTCCCGAGTTCTGCACCGATAACGGCGCGATGATTGCGTTTGCCGGTTGCCAGCGTTTGCAGGCGGGTCAGCACGAAAGCCTGGCGATCAGCGTGCAGGCACGCTGGCCGATGGAGCAGTTGTCGGCCCTTTGATGACGTGAACGATGAGCGGCGCTCATGTGCGGTATTTAAAAATGCCGTTCGCGCCCTGCAAACAGGTCGCGTAGATTGCCGCGATGCCGCCAGACAATCAGCACCGTGAGTGCGCTCATGGGCAGCAATGCCGCCGGCTCTTGCCAGGCGAGCAGTGGCAGGGTCAGCGGTGTGGCGATCAGCGCCGCCAGTGAGCTGGTGCGGGTCAGGTAGAACGTCAGCAGCCAGGCGCAGACCGCCAGCAGAGCCGCTGGCGGGTAAAGGCCCAGCAACATGCCGGCGGCGGTGGCGACACCTTTGCCGCCGCGAAAGCGGAAGTACAGCGGGAACAGGTGACCGATCACGGCACACACACCGATCCAGGCCTGTTCTTGCAGCGAAAGGCCGGCAACAGCGGCGATCAGCACGGGCAACAGGCCTTTGCACAGGTCGCCGAGCAACGTCAGGATGGCGAGTTTCTTGCCGACCAGGCGCAACATGTTGGTGGCGCCGGCATTGCCCGAGCCACTCATTCGCGGATCCGGGTTTCCGGTCAGGCGGCTGAGCAAAATGGCGAAGGACAGAGAGCCGAGCAGGTAGGCGAGGGTCGCCAATAACCAAAACATGCTAACTATTCCGGGCGAGGACGCCCTGATTCTAACGGCGCATTGCGCCCTTGTCGTGCAGCGGAGAAAAGTGCTTGGACAGAGTGTTTATCGAGGGCCTGGAAGTCGACACCGTGATTGGTGCCTACGACTGGGAGCGAGGCATCCGCCAGTGTCTGCGACTTGACCTGAGCTTCGCCTGGGACAATCGCCCGGCAGCGGCTGGCGACGACCTGACCTTGGCGCTCGACTACGCGAGCGTTTCGGCGCGTATCCAGGCGTTCGCCGAGCAGGCGCAGTTCCAATTGGTCGAGACTTTTGCAGAGCGCTTGGTCGAAGTCCTGATGAGCGAATTCAAGATCACCTGGGTGCGCCTCAAACTGACCAAGCCGGGCGCCGTTCCGGCAGCCACCGGTGGCGTGGGCGTGGAGATCGAGCGCGGATGTCGCTGACTCAGGTGTACCTCGGGCTCGGTAGCAATATCGAGCGCGAAGCCCATTTGCAGGCTGGCCTGGAAGCCCTGGCGGGTTTTCTGGTGGATATCCGCTGCTCGGCGGTGTTCGAAAGCCAGCCGGTGGGGATCAAGAGTGGTCCGTTTTTCAATTTCGTGGTGTCGGCGTTCACTGACCTGCCTCTGATGGAGTTGGATCGCCGATTGAAATTCATCGAGGCGGACAACGGTCGTTATGCGCCGGATCGCAAGGGCTTGCCCCTGGATATCGACGTGCTGTTGTTCGGTGATCTGGTGGGCAACTTCGATGGCTTGATCCTGCCCCGGGCAGAGATCCTGAAAAATGCCTTCGTGTTGTGGCCGTTGTCGCTGATTGCGCCGGATCGGGTTCATCCGGGTGTAGGCAAAAGCTTTGCGACCTTGTGGGGCGAAGCGCAGATTGATCAGGTGTTGGCGCCGGTGGCGTTTGAGTGGCGCGGGGAGTCGTTGACCCCGTCGAATTTGTTGCGGCCCTGCTGACGCTTTCGCGGGCAAGCCCGCTCCCGCAGGTATTGCGAACCTCTTGTGGGAGCGGGCTTGCCCGCGAAGCTTTTCAGCTAGACGCCGCTTCTGTGTAGGCTTTCAACGCTTTAAGTCGCTCGCGCTTGATCGCCTCACCCAGCTCCGGGCCCTTGAATCCTTTCTCCAGCAACGGCTGCACCGCCACGCTCCGCGCCGCATTCGCCGCCCCGCGCAAATAATCCGCCTGTGGATAACTTCTCTGCTCCAGGCCCTTGCGCCCGCGGGCATCCATCTCGCACGCCGCAATAAACTCCTCAAACCGCTGCGGCCGCCGATAGACGTCAAAACTCTGCAGTAACTCCAGCAACGTCGAGGGCTTCAGCTCCAGGGCGCGATGCCCGTGGGTGTGATATTGGCCCACCAGCAGTGCCAGTTCCTGGCAATCCTTCGGTGCCTTGAAGCGTTCGTTGACCGCTTTGATCAGCTTAAGCCCCGTGTGCTCATGGGCGATGTGTCGCGGCCATTCCGCTTCCGGAGTCAGGCCTTTGCCCAAATCATGTAGCAAGCACGCCCAGCGCACTGTCAGCGGTTGTTTGTGCAGCGCCGATTGTTCCAGCACGCTCAAGGTGTGCACGCCGGTATCGATTTCCGGGTGATGGGCTTCCGTTTGTGGGACGCCGAACAGCGCGTCGAGCTCCGGCATCAGCACTTTGAGTGCGCCGCACGCGCGCAGGACTTCGATGAACACCTGCGGTTGATCTTCCATCAGGGCGCGGGAGATTTCCTTCCAGCTACGTTCCGCGGTCAATGCCTCCAGTTCGCCGGAATCGCTGAGCTGGCGCATCAACTCCAGAGTCTCTGGCGCGACGCTGAAACCCAGCGTTGCATAGCGCGCGGCGAAGCGGGCAACGCGCAAGACCCTGAGTGGATCTTCGGCGAATGCGGGGGAAACGTGGCGAAGCAGGCGCGCTTCAAGATCGCGCTGGCCGTGGTAAGGGTCGGTCAGATTCTGCTGATCGTCCTCGGCCATGGCATTGATCGTCAGGTCGCGGCGGATCAGGTCTTCTTCGAGGGTGACTTCGGGGCTGGCGTGGAACGTGAAACCGCCGTAACCGCGTCCGCTTTTGCGTTCGGTCCGGGCGAGGGCGTATTCCTCACCGCTTTTTGGGTGAAGAAACACCGGGAAGTCCGAGCCCGCCGGGCGAAAACCCTTGGCGAGCATTTCTTCGGTGGTGGCGCCTACCACGACCCAGTCGATATCGGTGACAGGCTTGCCCAGCAGGCGATCGCGTACGGCGCCGCCAACTTTATAAATCTGCATAAAAAACCTCCGTTAGCTCGACAGAATAACCGTTGCGTCGAACTTCCGGAGGCAGAAACCAAATCAAAGGTGAATGACAGCCAGGTCCAGCCGACCGTAATCCCCCTCGGCGTGTTCACTTCTGGGCGGCACGTGATGGACTTTCATTACCTGGTCGCCTTGCAGGGTTTCCAGGTGAATGTCGAAGCCCCAGAGCCGATGCAGGTGTTTGAGCACTTCCTCGGTGGATTCGCCCAGCGGTTTTCGGTCGTGTTGCTGGTGACGCAAGGTCAATGAACGGTCGCCGCGTCGATCAATGCTGTAGATCTGCACGTTGGGTTCGCGGTTGCCCAGGTTGTACTGGGCCGCCAGGGTTTCGCGGATGGTCCGGTAGCCGGGTTCATCGTGAATGGCGGGGACCAGCAAGTCGTCCTTCTGATCGTCATCCAGGATGCTGAACAGCTTCAGGTCACGGATTACCTGGGGCGACAGGTATTGCAGGATGAAACTCTCATCCTTGAAGCTGCTCATCGCGAATTTGATGGTCGACAGCCAATCGGTGCCGGCGATTTCCGGGAACCAGCGGTAATCCTCTTCGGTTGGGTGCTCGCACATGCGCCGGATGTCCCGGTACATGGCAAAACCCAAGGCGTAGGGGTTGATGCCGCTGTAGTAAGGGCTGTCGAAGCCCGGCTGCATGACCACGCTGGTGTGGGACGTCAGGAACTCCATCATGAAACCGTCGGTGACCAGGCCTTCGTCGTACAGGTCGTTCATCAGCGTGTAGTGCCAGAACGTGGCCCAGCCTTCGTTCATCACCTGGGTCTGGCGTTGCGGGTAGAAATACTGGGCGATCTTACGCACGATCCGCACGATTTCCCGTTGCCACGGTTCCAGCAGCGGCGCGTGTTTTTCGATGAAGTACAGGATGTTTTCCTGAGGTTCGGCGGGGAAGCGTGCGTTGTCCTTGTCGCTGTACTTGTCCGCGCCTTTTGGAATGGTGCGCCACAAATCGTTGATCTGTTTCTGCAGATGTTCTTCACGATCCTTCTGCCGACGACGTTCTTCTTCGGCGGAAATCGGATACGGGCGTTTGTAACGGTCAACGCCGTAGTTCATCAGGGCGTGGCAGGAGTCGAGCAGGTCTTCCACCGCGTCGATGCCGTGGCGCTCCTCGCATTGCATGATGTACTGCTTGGCGAACACCAGGTAATCGATGATCGAACTGGCGTCGGTCCAGGTGCGGAACAGGTAATTGCCCTTGAAGAAGCTGTTGTGGCCATAGCAGGCATGCGCCACTACCAGCGCCTGCATGCAGATGGTGTTTTCTTCCATCAGGTAGGCGATGCACGGGTCCGAGTTGATCACGATCTCGTAGGCCAGGCCCATCTGACCGCGGGTGTAGGATTTCTCGGTGCTCAGGAAGTGTTTGCCGTAGGACCAATGGTGATAACCCAAGGGCATGCCGACGGAGGCGTAGGCGTCCATCATCTGCTCGGCGGTGATCACTTCGATCTGGTTGGGGTACGTATCCAGGGCATAACGGGCCGCCAGGCGACTGATTTCCTTGTCATAGGCCTGGATCAGCTCGAATGTCCATTCGGAGCCGGTGGAAATGGGTTGGCGCTTCTGCTCTTTGGCGGTCATGTCACTAACCTGCGCTGGAAGAGTTCACGGAAGACCGGGTAGATATCCCCGGCCGAGACCAGTTGCTGCTGGGCAAAAGTGTCAGAGAAGGCTTCGGCGATGCGTTCGTATTCGAACCACAGGGCCTGGTGTTCGCGTGGGGTGATCTCAACGTAAGTGTAGTACTGCACAAACGGCATGATCTGGTTGATCAGGATGTCACGGCAGATCGGCGAGTCGTCGTTCCAGTTGTCACCGTCGGAAGCCTGGGCCGCGTAGATGTTCCACTCGTTGCTCGGATAACGCTCGGCCATGATCTCCTGCATCAGTTTCAAGGCGCTGGAAACGATGGTGCCGCCGGTTTCCCGTGAATAGAAAAACTCTTCCTCGTCCACTTCGCGGGCACTGGTGTGGTGGCGGATGAACACGACGTCGATCTTGTCGTAGTTACGCTTGAGAAACAGGTAAAGCAGGATGAAAAAGCGCTTGGCGATGTCCTTGGTCGCCTGGGTCATCGAGCCGGACACGTCCATCAGGCAGAACATCACCGCTTTGGAGCTGGGGTTGGGCTGCTTGATGAGCAAGTTGTACTTGAGGTCGAAAGTATCAAGGAACGGCACCCGGTGAATCCGCGCGCTGAGTTTTTCGATTTCCGCTTCGATTTCCTGGATATCGCCGAAGTTGTCCGGCTCTTCCCGTTTAAGTCGGGCCAGTTCCTCTTTGGCGTCCCGTAGCCGCGCACGGCTGCTGCCGGACAGGGCGATGCGCCGGGCGTGTGCCGAGCGCAGAGTACGGATGATGTTGATCCGCGACGGGTTGCCCTCGTTGCTGATGCCGGCGCGAACGGTCTTGAAGGTGTCGGTGCCGGTCAGGTTGCGCTTGACCAGGTTCGGCAGTTCGAGGTCCTCGAACATGAATTCGAGGAATTCCTCCTGGGTGATCTGGAAGACGAATTCATCCATGCCTTCGCCAGAGTTGCCGGCCTTGCCTGGGCCTCTGCCGCCGCCACCTCCGGGTGGACGGGCAATGTGCTCGCCGCTGGTGAATTCCTTGTTGCCCGGATGCACAACGGTCTGCTTGCCGCCGCGGCCGTGGTGAAGCACCGGCTCGTCAATGTCGCGGCCGGGAATGCTGATTTGTTCGCCATGTTCCATATCCGTAATGGAACGCCGGCTGACCGCCTCTTCGACGGCCTTCTTGATGTGATCACGGTAACGCCGCAGGAACCGCTGGCGGTTCACCGTGCTCTTGTTCTTGCCATTGAGACGTCGGTCGATCACATAGCTCATGACTGCTCCTTAGAAGCTGTCCTGAAAGGGGCGAGCGGTTATGCAGCATCGGACCGGTGCCAAGGGATGATCACGCTCCCCCAAGCGCTGTTGGATACTGCTTGAACCTCGTTACCGACTTTCGAACACCTTCCAGAGGTCTGTGTAACAGAAAAACCGTGCACAGGCCTCTGGCTGACGACAACCGGTCTGACCGGCAGCGGGTTACTGTGATTTTCTGACCCGCAGATACCACTCGGACAGCAGTCGTACCTGTTTGTCGGTGTAGCCGCGCTCGACCATCCTTGTGACGAAGTCGTTGTGCTTCTGCTGATCCTCTTTGCTGGCCTTGGCATTGAAGCTGATGACCGGCAGCAGGTCCTCGGTGTTGGAGAACATTTTCTTCTCGATAACCACCCGCAGTTTTTCGTAGCTGAGCCAGGTCGGGTTCTTGCCGTTGTTGTTGGCGCGGGCACGCAGCACGAAGTTGACGATTTCGTTGCGGAAATCCTTCGGATTGCTGATGCCGGCCGGTTTTTCGATTTTCTCCAGCTCTTCGTTCAGGGCTACGCGGTTGAGGATTTCGCCGGTTTCCGGGTCGCGGTATTCCTGGTCCTGGATCCAGAAGTCGGCGTACAGCACGTAGCGATCGAAGATGTTCTGGCCGTACTCGCTGTAAGACTCGAGGTAGGCGGTCTGGATCTCCTTGCCGATGAATTCGATATAACGCGGCGCCAGGTATTCCTTGAGGAAGCGAAGGTAGCGCTCGCGGGTCTCGGCCTGGAATTGTTCCTGTTCGATCTGTTGTTCCAGCACGTAGAGCAGGTGCACCGGGTTGGCGGCGATTTCGTGCGGATCGAAGTTGAAGACCTTCGACAGGATCTTGAACGCGAACCGGGTCGACAGGCCGTTCATGCCTTCATCCACACCAGCGTTATCGCGGTACTCCTGGATCGACTTGGCTTTCGGATCGGTGTCCTTGAGGTTCTCGCCGTCATACACGCGCATCTTGGAGTAGATGTTCGAGTTTTCCGGTTCTTTAAGACGCGAGAGCACGGTGAACTGGGCGAGCATTTTCAGGGTGTCGGGCGCGCAATGGGCCTTGGCCAGCGAGCTGTTGAACAGCAGCTTGTCGTAGATCTTCACTTCGTCGCTGACCCGCAGGCAGTACGGCACTTTGACGATGTAGATCCGGTCGATGAACGCTTCGTTGTTCTTGTTGTTACGGAAGGTGTGCCACTCCGATTCGTTGGAGTGAGCCAGCAGGATTCCGGTGAACGGAATCGCGCCCAGGCCTTCGGTACTGTTGTAGTTGCCTTCCTGGGTGGCGGTCAGCAGTGGGTGCAGCACCTTGATCGGTGCCTTGAACATTTCGACGAATTCCATCAGACCCTGGTTGGCCCGGCACAGCGCACCCGAGTAGCTGTAGGCGTCTGCGTCGTTTTGCGGGAATTCTTCCAGTTTACGGATATCGACCTTGCCCACCAGCGCCGAGATGTCCTGGTTGTTTTCATCCCCAGGCTCGGTCTTGGCCACGGCGATCTGGTTGAGGATCGACGGATAGAGTTTCACCACCCGGAACTGGCTGATGTCGCCGCCGAATTCGGCCAGGCGTTTGGTCGCCCAAGGCGACATGATGGTGTTGACGTAGCGCCGTGGAATGCCGAAGTCTTCCTCGAGGATCGCGCCATCTTCAGTGGCGTTGAACAGACCCAGGGGCGACTCGAATACCGGGGAGCCCTTGATCGCGTAGAAGGGCACTTTCTCGATCAGCTGTTTGAGCTTCTCGGCCAGGGACGATTTACCGCCGCCGACGGGACCGAGCAGGTAGAGAATTTGTTTCTTCTCTTCCAGGCCTTGGGCCGCATGGCGGAAATACGACACGATCTGGTCGATGCATTCTTCCATCCCGTGGAAGTCTTCAAAGGCCGGATAGCGGCGGATCACCTTGTTGGAAAAGATTCGCGACAGTCTCGAGTTGGCCGAGGTGTCGAGCAGCTCCGGTTCTCCGATGGCCAGCAGCAAACGCTCGGCGGCGGAAACGTAGGCGCTGCGGTCCTTTTTACACAGCTCCAGATACTCTTGCAGCGAGAGTTCTTCCTGGCGTGTGGACTCGAAGCGTTGTTGGAAGTGGCTAAAGATACTCATGACGTCACCTCGCTCGATACGTGGAGCCGACGCCGGATCACTCAGTCGATGCTGGCAGCAACCGAATAGTCAGTTGCTGTTTACCCCCCAGAACTCTTTCGAAGCTGACTACCCCGAAAGCTACTCCCGATGATCCGCGCGCCGGTGTACCGGCTCTCCCCTGTTTTGGATGGCCTGCGCTTAAGGATAGTTGCTTATTCGGGAGGTAAAGGCGAGATACGTAATTAGTTGTGGCAGACCGTTCGTCTGCCACCGCGCGAGCCCACGGGGGCCGGGGCTTGCGCGTTACAAAAATATTATTCGGAAGTGCCTTGCGCCGTTTCCGCGGGATAAGTCGTGCGCCACAGCTCAAAACCGCCATCCATGCTGTAGACGTCGGAGAAGCCCTGGCTGATCAGGTACGCCGCCGCGCTCTGGCTTGAATTGCCGTGATAGCAGACTACGACCGTCGGTGCATCCAGGTCGGCGGCGCGGATGAAATCCGAGATGGACACGTTATCCAGATGCTTCGAGCCTGCGATGTGCAGCGCGGCGTACGTTTGCGGATCGCGGACATCGACCACCACTGCGCCTTGTTCGCGCAGGGCCTGGGCCTGTTCTGGGGGGATACGTTTGAATTCGCTCATGGCGGGCTCCTGTGGCTCGGCTGAAAGCGCAGTCTAGCGCTGGGCGCTGGCTGACGTTTGTTCGGGAATAAGTGGGGCGACTGACGGCTGGGCGTGGCCTTGCTCGTCGCATTTGCAACTCAGGCGCTCAAGGGTGTCGACATTCATCAGGGTCATCGCGCCGCCCCAGACACAACCGGTGTCGAGGGCGAAGATGCCGGGCTCGTCACACTTGCCTTCAAGGGCTGCCCAATGACCGAAGATGATCTTCAGGCCTTTGGTCTTGCGTTCCTTGTACTTGAACCACGGGGCGTAACCCGGTGGCGCGGTGTCGACGCCTTCCTTGCCCTTGAGGTCGAGCTTGCCTTCGCTGGTGCAGAAGCGCATGCGGGTGAAATAGTTGGTGATCACCCGCAAGCGATCCACGCCGGTGAGGTCACTGCTCCATTTGGTCGGCTCGTTGCCGTACATACCATCCAGATACGGCGGGAACAGGTTGTCGTCACGCAGGGCGGCTTCGACTTCACCGGCGCATTTCAAGGCTTTGCGCAGCGACCATTGTGGCGGTATGCCGGCATGGACGAGGGCGATGTCGCGCTGTTCGTCGTAGTGCATGAGTTTTTGCTGACGCAGCCACTCCAGCAGTTCCGCGCGATCAGGCGCTTCAAGGATTTCGCGCAGGGTGTCGTTTTTCTTCAAGCGTTCGATGTTATGCCCGGCAGCCAGCAAGTGCAGATCGTGGTTGCCGAGCACGCACACCAGCGATTCGCGGAGGCTATAGAGGAAGCGCAGGGTTTCCAGCGACTGCGGCCCGCGGTTGACCAGATCGCCCACCAGCCACAGTTTGTCCTGGGCAGGGTCGAAGGCCACTTGCTTGAGCAGGCATTGCAGCGGTTCGAGGCAGCCTTGCAGGTCGCCGACGGCATACGTTGCCATCAGTGCAGGGCTCCGGGCACCGCCAGGCGGAATGGCGCGATCACGGCATCGAAGTGCTTGCCGTCATCGGCGATCATTTCGTAGGTACCCTGCATGGTGCCGACCCGGGTGGTCATTACCGTGCCGCTGCTGTAGGTGTGATTTTCACCGGCCTGGATCAGTGGCTGCAAGCCCACCACGCCAGCACCGCGAACCTCTTCCACATGCCCGTCGCCGTCGGTGATGACCCAGTGCCGCGACAACAGCTTGGCCGGTAGCTCGCCATTGTTGTGCACGGTGATGGTGTAGGCGAAGGCAAAGCGGTTGTGCTCGGGTTGCGATTGTTCTGCCAGATAGCGAGTGACGACGCTGACGTCGACCTGATAACGAGGATCGGACATGCAAGAGGCCTTAAAAACGAAGCGGGACGCGGGGCGTAGCTGATGTGATTCAGTCTAGGCCAAGTATCGGGTAGTAAACCAGACATCGCGTCTGGCGTCCTACCCGATCACGCTCATCGGCTATCAGTCGGCGGCGGGCGCCTGCAGGACTTGCTCGCTGAGCTTGTCGGCCAGGCGCACGAAAGCGGCCAGGTCGAGCTGCTCGGGGCGCAGGCTGCCATCGACGCCGGCGGCTTCGATTTCATCGTTGCTCAGCAGCAACTTGAGGGTATTGCGCAGGGTCTTGCGGCGCTGGTTGAAGGCTTCGCGCACTACGCGCTCCAGCAACTTGTGATCCTTGGCCGGGTGCGGCAGTACGTCGTGAGGCACCAGGCGCACGATGGCCGAATCGACTTTCGGCGGCGGATTGAACGCGCCCGGGCCGACGTTGAACAGATGCTCGACCCGGCAATGGTACTGAACCATGATCGACAGGCGACCCCAGTCACCACCGCCAGGACCCGCCGCCAGACGCTCGACCACTTCCTTTTGCAGCATGAAGTGCATGTCGCGAATGATGCCGGCGTTGTTCAGCAGGTGAAAAATCAGCGGCGTGGAGATGTTGTACGGCAGGTTACCGACCACACGCAGGCTGTTCGGCGCGGCGTTCAGGCTGTTGAAGTCGAACTTCAACGCGTCGCCCTGATGCAGGTTGAAGTTGTCCTTGCCGGCGAATTGCTGGTTGAGGATCGGGATCAGGTCTTTATCCAGCTCCACCACGTCCAGTTGTGCGCCGCTGTTGAGCAGGCCTTGGGTCAGTGCACCCTGGCCCGGGCCGATTTCCAGCAGGCGGTCTTCGGGCTTGGCGCGGATGGCGCGCAGGATGCGGTCGATAACGCCGGCATCGTGCAGGAAGTTCTGGCCAAAGCGTTTGCGCGCCTTGTGTTGGTAGTGCTCGGTCATAAACGGGTCTCGGCCATCTGGTAGGCGGTTTCCAGGGCGACTTGCAGGCTGCCGGTGTCGATTTTGCCGCTACCGGCCAGGTCCAGGGCTGTGCCGTGGTCCACCGATGTGCGGATGATCGGCAAGCCGAGGGTCACGTTGACTGCCGCGCCGAAGCCTTTGTACTTCAGCACCGGCAGGCCCTGGTCGTGGTACATCGCCAGCACCGCGTCGCAGTGCTCCAGATATTTGGGGGTAAACAGAGTGTCGGCGGGCAGGGGGCCCCGAAGGTCCATGCCTTCGCCGCGCAGACGCTCTAAGGTGGGTTCGATGATGTCGATTTCTTCATGGCCCAGGTGTCCGCCTTCACCGGCGTGGGGGTTGAGCCCGCAAACCAGGATGCGAGGCTGGGCAATGCCGAATTTTTCTTGCAGGTCGCTGTGCAGAATCCGCGTGACCCGTTCCAGACGCTCCGGGGTGATCGCGTCGGCAATCTCCCGAAGGGGCAGGTGAGTGGTGACCAGTGCCACGCGCAATCCGCGGGTGGCGAGCATCATCACCACTTGTGCGGTATGGGTCAGGTCGGCGAGAAATTCCGTGTGCCCGGAAAAGGCGATCCCGGATTCATTGATTACGCCTTTGTGCACCGGCGCAGTGATCATTCCGGCGAAATCCCCGTCCATGCAGCCTTGGCCGGCACGGGTCAGGGTTTCCAGGACGAACGCCGCATTGGCCTTGTCCAGTTGCCCGGCGGTGACCTTGGCGTTGAGCGGGGTATCCCAGACATAAAGGCTGTCGGCCGGTGCAGGAGCGTCCGGCCAGTTGTCCGGGGTGACCGGCAACAGGTCGACGACCACACCCAGCTGCGCGGCCCGCTCGATGAGCAGGTCGCGGCTGGTAATGGCTATCAGGGGATGTGGCTGGGCTTGCGAGGCGAGCAGCAGGCACAGGTCAGGACCTATGCCGGCCGGTTCGCCGGGTGTCAGCGCGAAACGCTTGGGTTTCACTGCGCTGCCTGGTCTGCACCAGGGAGTTTGATCTCTACGTACGCTTCGTCACGGATCTGACGCAGCCAGGTTTGCAGCTCTTCGTCGTATTTGCGGTTACGCAGTACGGTCATCGCTTGCTGCTCACGGGCCTGGGTGGTGCTGTCAGTGGCGCGACGGCCAAGGACTTCCAGAACGTGCCAGCCATATTGGGTCTTGAACGGCCTGGACAGCTGACCTTGCGGGGTCTTGGCCATCACTTCGCGGAACTCAGGCACCAGGGCGTTCGGGTCGATCCAGTTCAGGTCGCCGCCGTTGAGGGCAGAACCCGGATCTTCCGAGAAGTTTTTCGCCAGCTCGCCAAAGTCTTCGCCCGCTTCGATACGGGTGTAGAGCGATTGGGCCAGGGCCTTGGTTTTTTCTTCGTCGCGAATCGGGCTTGGTTTGACCAGGATGTGACGGACATGCACTTCGTCACGCATCTGGGTCTCGCCACCACGTTTCTCGAGGATCTTCAGAATAATGAAGCCGCCCGGGGTGCGCATTGGCTGGGTGATGTCGCCAACTGCCATGGTGCTCAGCATGCGATCGAATGGAGGTGGCAATTGAGCCGCTTTGCGGAAGCCCATGTCGCCGCCTTCCAGTGCGGTTTCGCTGGCGGATTTGGCGATAGCCAACTGACCGAAGTCAGCGCCTTGCTTGAGTTGCTGGTAAACCGCGTCCGCTTGTTTGGATGCAGCCTGAATCGCGTCGGAGTTGGCGCTTTCCGGCGTAGGGATCAGGATGTTGGCCAGGCGAAACTCTTCGGACAGCTGCATTTTGCCCAGGTCGGAAGCGAGGAAGTTCTTCACTTCCTGCTCGGACACCTGGATGCGCTCGGCCACACGACGTTGACGCACACGGCTGATGATCATTTCGCGACGAATCTGGTCACGGGCGTCGTCATAAGACAGACCGTCGTGGGCCAGGGCGGCGCGGAATTGATCAATCGACATGTTATTGCGCTGGGCAATGGTGCCGACGGCCTGGTTCAGTTCTTCATCAGTAATGCGGATGCCTGAGCGTTCGCCGATCTGCAATTGCAGGTTTTCGACGATCAGGCGTTCCAGTACCTGCTGATCCAGCACGCTGGTCGGCGGCACGGCGGCGCCGCGCTTGGCGATGGTTTGCTGGACTTCGTGGACCCGTTGATCCAGTTGGCTTTGCATGACCACGTCGTTATCGACGATGGCCACCACCTTATCGATGGACTGTACCGCGGCGTTAGCCGCAGTACCCAGGAACAGCGCGCCCAGCACTAGCGGGCGCAGACAATCAGAAAGCTTGGTCTTCACGTTCACGATAACCTTGAATGCCTTTGTCGAGGAAGCTCTCTACTTTGGCGCCGGTGAGGCCGCCGAGTCCCTTCAGAACAATTTGGAGGAATATGCCGCGGTCGCCTTTTTCGTTTTGCGGGGCCTCTTGACTGAATTCGTCATAGGAAACCCAGTAACGGTTAATCAGGCGCATTTTCCAGCAGCAGTTGTCGTACTCGAAACCACCGAAGGCTTCCAGGGTACGGTTGCGGTTGTAGTCATACTGCCAGCGGCTGATCACGCTCCATTGCGGCACGATCGGCCAGATTACCGAGAAGTCGTGCTGTTGGATCTTGTAGTAGTCCTTCACGAAGCCTGGTTGGCCTTCGACGCCATAGTCGCCGCCGCCCACGGTCCATTTACCGGTGTTCTGGTCGTAACGAACCTGGTCGTTGCGATAGCGATAACCGGCGTTGATAACCTTGTTCGGGTTGTCTTCAGGCTGGTAGTGGAACATCGCGCTACCCGAACGCGGGCTGCGGCTGTCCGGGTCCCAGTTGTAGTCGGCGGTGGTGCGCCAATCGCGGTTCCAGCGATATTCGTATTCCAGTGCGTAAGGCGAAACGTTGGCGTGTGCATCGTCGCGGGTTTTTGCTTCAATACCCGGCAACTGGACTTCGCGGTCTTTGAAGTACATGGCCTGGCCGACGCTGATGCGCTGACGCTCGAAACCATCTTCTTCAATCCAGCGGTTGGTAATGCCCAGGGACAGTTTGTTTTCGTCGCCTACACGGTCGGTACCGGAGAAACGATTGTCGCGGAACAGAGACGCATAGTTGAAGGTGTACTCGCCAGTGTCGAACACTGGGATGTCTTCCTGGTCAACTTCTGGAACATAGAGATAGAACAGGCGTGGCTCAAGAGTCTGGCGGTAGTTCTTGCCGAACCATTGGGTATTGCGGTCGAAGTACAGGCCGCTGTCGATGCTGGCAATCGGTACGCCACGGTTCTGATTGCTGTCGAAGGTGCCGTTGATCTTATCCTGTTCCGCGCTCTGCGCCGCAATGTCGCTTTTGCCCTTGCCATCAAGATCGAGTTGGTACTGGGTGTATTGATACTTGAGCGTTGGTTTAAGGAAACCATACGACCAGTTCAGCGGCAGGCTGACTGCCGGCGCCAGGTTCAGGCGATCACCGGTGGCACGCGCGAGACCGGCAACGTGGGTATCCAGGCGGTCCGACACATTGCCGTCTTCATCTGTGTAGGTGCCGTTCTTGAGATCCCGATCAAACCGGACGATTTCGGTGTTGTATTCGAAATTCAATCCACCCGGATGATCCGGCAATGCACCATTGAAGGTGATTTGCGGCAAGCGATCGTATGGCGTAATGGCCGAAACCGTCGCCAGTTGATAGGCCGTGGCGCTTAGCGTCGCGGCGTAGTTATCGCCACGATAGATGACGGCACCCTGCTGGGTGACATAGTCCTGGCTTTTAATGCCAATCTGATCGGTCTGCAGATCCTGGAAGTAGTAAGGATCGCTGATCTTGGTGTAATCGACTTGCGTATAGATACGCGAATCCAGGCCACCCTTGTGCTGCCAGTTGTACATGTAGCGAGTTTTTGCCGAATCGGTCTGCTTGTCACGATCACTGCTTTCGTCGTTCAGATAGGCAGCACCGAACTGACCTTCGCTGGACTTGGTCAGGTAGCGGAACTCGCCTTCCATCAACAGGCCGTGCTTGCTCATGTAACGCGGATACAACGTGGCATCGTAGTTCGGTGCCAGGTTGAAGTAGTACGGCGTGACCAGCAACAGGCCGGTATCGCTGCCGGCGCCGATGGTCGGCGGCAGGAAACCTGACTGGCGACGATCGTCGATCGGGAAGTAGATGTACGGCGTGTACAGGACCGGAATGTCCTTGACCCGCAGCGTTACGTTGGTCGCGGTACCGAAACCGGTCGCCGGGTTCAAGGTGATGTTGTTGCCCTTGAGCTGCCAGGCGTTACTGTTCGGCTCGCACGTGGTGTACGTACCATCCTTGAGGCGGATGATCGCGTTCTCGGCACGTTTGGCGTACAGCGCGTTACCGCGGATACGGGATTTGTGCATCACGTATTCGGCGTTATCGACCTTGGCTTCACCGGTGTCGAGCTGCACGTCGGCGTGGTCGCCCACGAGCAGTGCGCCGTTGTCGCGAATACGCACGTTGCCGCTCAGTTCGCCGCGGCTCTCGGCCTGGTACAGGCTGGCCTCATCGGCCTCGGCCTGCATGCTGCCCTGACGCAAGACCACGTCACCCGCGAGGGTGCCGATCTGATCTTCGGTGTTATAGCGGGAAGCTTTGGCGCCGATAAAGGTCGGAGCGTCACTTTTATTCGTCTTGTCATTCATGCCAGGACGAATTGGTTCGATATAGGAACCAGAGCAGTAAGGACCGGTTTCGGCCAACTGCGCAGCAGTGAGCTTCTCGCGCGGAACCCAGTCGAGGTGACTGTAGTCTGCGCTACGGGACTTCAGGCCGCGGCCCTTGGACTCGGTGACTAGCACAGGCTTGGCGCCAGCGTCTTCGCTGGAGCCGTTCTGGGCCGGAGCTTCACCGTTCGCGGTGACTGCTGCGCTGCCGTCATGGACGGGCCGCGGCGGCAATGCAGCTGCCGGCGACTTGGGCGCACAGTCCCAGGCACCCGAAGCAGAGACTGAGCAGTCATACTGTTCCGCGGCGACCACGTAGGAAGTGGCTAGGGGTTGCAGGGCCAGCAGACTGCCGGTAACCAACAACGGAAATTTTTTACGAAACGCGGGGGATTTCAATGCCATCTTATTAGTCCGGGCTTCCTGCGTGCCATCTGCCCGCGGTGTGGGCCGCACGCCTCTCGATGGTCTGAAAAAGATGCTGGATAATAAAGCATGACCCGCTTGACGGCTAGCGCCGTCGGAGACCCTTGTAATGCCTGACCAAGATGTACGCTTGCAACACCTGAAAGTTTGGCTCGACGAGCAGTTGGCGACCCTCTTTGCCGAGCAAGGCTGGGGCGCCGTACCCCCGGCCACGTTGATCGCGGCCAGTAGCGACGCGAGTTTCCGGCGCTATTTCCGCTGGGAAGGCGAGGGCAAAAGTTTTGTCGTGATGGACGCTCCGCCGCCCCAGGAAAACTGCAAACCCTTCGTGGATATCGCTTTTTTGCTGGCGAAATCCGGAATAAATGTTCCGAAAATTTATGCCGAAGACCTCGAACGCGGTTTTCTTTTGCTCAATGACCTGGGCAACAAGACTTATCTGGACGTGATCGACAGCGAAAACGCCGACGATTTGTTCAAGGATGCCCTACAGGCGTTGTTGGCTTTTCAGCAATTGCCGATGGTGGCGCCGCTGCCAAGTTATGACGTGGCACTGCTGCGTCGCGAGCTGGAACTGTTCCCCGAGTGGTACGTGAAGCATGAACTGGGCATCGAGTTTGACGCCGCTCAGCAAATGCTCTGGCAGCAAGTCAGCGAGTTGTTGATCGACAGCGCCCTGGCCCAGCCAAAAGTCTTGGTGCACCGCGACTACATGCCGCGCAACCTGATGCTCAGCGAACCGAATCCCGGCGTGCTGGATTTCCAGGATGCGGTCTATGGCCCGGTCACGTACGACGTGACCTGCCTGTTCAAGGACGCATTCCTTAGCTGGCCGGAAGAACGCGTGTACGCCTGGCTGCAGGATTACTGGCAACAGGCCGGCGCACTGGGCATCCCGGTGCAGCCTGACTTCGAAGAGTTCCACCGTGCCAGCGACCTGATGGGGGTGCAGCGTCACTTGAAAGTGATCGGCATCTTCGCGCGCATCTGTCACCGCGACGGCAAGCCGCGCTACCTCGCCGACGTGCCGCGCTTCTTTGCTTATATAGATGCGGTGATTGCCCGTCGTCCCGAGTTGGCGGAGCTGGATGTGTTGCTGCTGAGTCTGCGTGCTGGAGCCAATGCATGAAGGCAATGATTCTGGCGGCGGGCAAGGGCGAACGCATGCGCCCGCTGACCCTGACCACGCCCAAACCGTTGGTGCCTGCCGGCGGCGTGCCGTTGATCGAGTACCACCTGCGCGCCCTGGCGGCGGCCGGGTTTACCGAGATCGTGATCAATCACGCCTGGCTCGGTCAGCAGATCGAAGATTACCTGGGCGATGGCTCGCGTTACGGCGTCAGCATTCAGTATTCGCCGGAAGGTGAACCGCTTGAAACCGGTGGCGGGATTTTCCGTGCCTTGCCGTTGCTGGGCGACGAAGCGTTTGTGGTGGTCAACGGTGATATCTGGACCGATTACGACTTCAACGCCCTGCGCCAACCGATTGCAGGGCTGGCTCACCTGGTGCTGGCCGACAACCCGGCGCATCACCCGAACGGGGATTTCATTCTGGTCGATGGCCAGGTGCGCGACGGCGAACCCGATGCCAAGACCCTGACCTACAGCGGTATCGCCGTGCTGCACCCGAACCTGTTCGAGGGCTGTTCGGCCGAGGCTTTCAAGCTCGCGCCGCTGTTCCGCAAGGCCATGGCCGCCGGGCAGGTTTCCGGTGAACGCCTGAATGGGCACTGGGTGGATGTGGGCACTTACGAGCGCCTGGCCGAAGCCGAAACTCTGATAGAAGCGAGCCGCTGACATGTTGTGGCCAGGGACTCTGATCGGAGCCGGAGCAGGCTTTGCCATAGCCAGCATTCCGGGGGCCATGCTCGGCGCTTTGTTGGGACAGGCGCTGGACCGGCGCCTGCACTTGCAGAGCTGGGGGCATTTGCGGGAAAAACTCGGTGGGCGACCGGTGTTGCGCAACGATGAACTGTTGTTCGTGTTGCTGGGCCGCTTGGCCAAGTGCGATGGGCGCGTGGTGGATGGTCACATTCAGCAGGCCCGTCAGGAGATGCGCTCGCTGGAAATGACCGAATCGGCACAACGCCGCGCCATTACCGCGTTCAATCGTGGCAAGACCGGGCACGACCGCTTGCGTGGCTATTTGCGGCGCCTGAGTGCCCAGCCCCATGCGGCCGAAGGCGTGCTGCGTGCCTGTTGGCGGATGGTCTGGGCCGACGGTCGCGCGGGCGCCAGCGAACGAGAACTGCTGGCGCAATGGGGCAAATGGCTGGGTTGGACACCCCATCAGGTACAGGCGTTAGCCCACGACTATGAACCGCAGAAACGTCCGCAGGTCAGCAGCGCCGTGACTTACCAGGACGCCATGCGGTTATTGGGTGTGTCGGCCACCAGTGAGCCGGCGCAGATTAAACGGGCTTATCGGCGTCTGCTCAGTCGTCATCATCCGGACAAGATTGCCGGTTCCGGGGCGACGGCGATGCAGGTGCGGGAGGCGACGGACAAGACCCGCGAATTGCACAACGCGTATACGTTGATCAAGGAACGGCGGGATTTTCGCTAGCAACCAGTATTTGTGTTGTCAGTGATGACCATTCGCGAACAAGCCCGCTCCCACAGTGGTTCTTTGGTGTTCACACAATGTGTGGCACACAGAAGATCCCCTGTGGGAGCGGGCTTGCTCGCGAATGAGGGCGACTCGGTCTATCACTCCGCCACAGGCTGCGGATTCAACCACCCACGCACCCGGCGAAACAGCTGCTCTTGCTCAGCCTGGGCATTGCCCGGCAACGCCTTGAGCGATACCTGGCTGAACGCAGACGTCTTCAAGCGTTTGCTCGCCTGCAACCTTTCCAGCGCAGCGTTGCGATCCAGCGGCTTGTCCATATAGAAGAGGTCGGCGGTCGGCAGCTTCAAGGTCGGGGTCAGTTCGGCCAGCGCGGGTTTGCCCGTCACCGGCGTCTGCGCCGCGACCATCACGAATTTCTCCACTTGCGACGGCTGCTTCTCGCTCAGATAGCGCGCGGCCCAGTAAGCCCCGGTGCCATGCCCCAACACCACGATGCGGCGCGCACTTTGCTGTTCGGCATAGGCGATGGCGGCATCGATGCGGGCGAAGATTCGCTCGGCGTCGGCCTTGGACTGTTCTTCGGTGGTTTCCACGACCGCTTTATCGGCGACGTCCGATTCACCGCTGGCCGCCTGCTCGATGGGCTTCGCGGTGGTCGAGTCTTTGCTGCCGGTGTCCGGGGCTTTGATCGTCGGCGGGACTTCGGCGACGCGTGGCGCAATGGCATCGCTTTGCAGGTCCGGCAAGGTGATACTCAGGCTGCTCCACTCGGCGTCCGGCAATTTGTTGCGCAAAGGGCCGATTGCTTGCGGCCAGTCAACGGTCTCGCCGGCGCCGGGGATGATAATCACCGCGCCCCTCGGGTCTGCGGTGTTGGCAGGTTTCCACAAGGCGAGAAACGTATCGGCCCCGGCCTGAAGCTGCTGCTGTTCCTGGGCGGGGATTTTTCGCTCAAGTGCTGTCGCTTCTTCCTGACTACGCTCAAGCAGCGGCTGACGCTCCACCGGTTTTGTTTCTGCGGCTTTTTCGGTAGAAGCAGGTGCAGGGTCGGCGGCCTCGACGGAAAAGGCGCAAGGCAGGATCAGCGACAGGCACAATGCTGGCAGTGCCAGGCGGGAAACAGGGGGCATCGGATATTCCAGGCCAGAAGTTATTCCGGCAGCCTAATGGGTTGGTCAGTATTTGTCAGTGTGTGAGACTTCAATGATGCGTTTTCGCTGCCTGTGGGTTATCGGCTGTTTGTGGTTTCCCTTGATGGGCTGGGCGGCGTCCGCGCCTCCGGTGCACGTTGCGCAATTGTCGGCGGCCCAGCAGCAATGGCTGGCGGAGCATGGCGAATTGCGTGTCGGCCTGGTGTTGCAGGCGCCGTATGCGCAATACGATCGCCGCTTGCAGCGTTTGTCCGGGGTCAACGTCGACCTGATGAAATGGCTGGCCAAGGCCCTCAAGGTCGAGCTCAGTTGGCGCAACTTTCCCGACGTGGAACAACTGGAAGCGGCGGTGCGCGAAGGCGAAATCGATGTCGCCCCTGGACTGACGCAAACCCCCGGCGGGCTGCGGCTTTGGCAGTTCTCCGATCCGTATATGCGCGTGCCGCAACTGGTGGTCAGCGACCAGAAGGGTGCCGGTGTGGTCGAGCTGGAAAAACTCGACAGCCAGACCCGCGTCGCCGTGCGCATGCCCAGCGTCACCGCCGATTACCTGCGCAGCAACTTTCCACACCTGAACCTGCAAGGCGTGCCGATCGAGCGCCAGGCGTTGCAGTTGCTGTTGAGTCAGCAGGCCGGTTACGCGGTGGTCGACGAGGCGCAACTGGGGCGTTTATCCGCCGAGCCCGAGTTTGCCGGGCTGGTGGTCGTGGGCGACATCGGCTTGCCGCAATTGCTGCGGGTGGCCACTCGCCGGGACTGGCCGGAACTGGCCGGTATTATCGAAACTGCGCTGCGAGCGATCCCGGCCAAGGATCTGGAACAACTGCACAGCCAATGGCTGCAACCCAAATACCCACGGCTGTCCGAATCGCCGGGGTTCTGGCAAAACCTTTGCCTGCTGCTGGCGGTGCTGTTGCTGAGCAGCATGGCCATCGTGTTCTGGCAGCGGCGTCAGCAACACAGCCTGGAGCAGCGGTTGCTGGCGGCGCGGGAAGACATCGCCCTGCGCGAAGCGAGTGAAGAAGCTTTGCGCCTGACCCAGTTTTCCATCGATCAAAGCACCGTCGGCATCCTTTGGGTTAACTGGGACAGCCACGTGCGCTACGCCAACCGCGCCGCCGAAACCATGCTCGGCTATCCGTCCGGCGGGATCATCGATCGCCCGTTGATCGACTTCGAACCCGGCCTGCACATGGACCGCTGGCTGAACCTGTGGAAACGCGCCCGGGCCAGCGAAGAGGGGCCGCAAAGTTTCGAAACCAATTGTGTGCGGGCCGACGGCAGCATTCTGCCAGCGGATGTGTCGTTGAGCTTCCTGCGCTTTCGCGACGGCGAATACCTGGTGGTGTACCTCAATGACGTCACCGAACGCCGCCGCGCCCTGGCCGCGTTGCAGGAAAGCGAGGCGCGGCTGCAAGGGATCGCCGCCAACGTGCCCGGATTGGTCTTTCGCCTGGAGCGGGCGCCGGTGACCGGGCAGATCGACTTTGCCTACATCAGTGAGGGCAGCGAGAGCCTGGTCGGTTACTCGCCAGCGACTTTGGCCCATCGGGACAAAGGCCTGCGCAGCCTGGTGCATCCGGACGACAAGGCCAGTTATCACCAGACCCAGGATCATGCGCTGGACACTGACAGCGACTGGTCGTGGCAAGGGCGAATTCTCACGCGTTCAGGCGAGCAGCGCTGGGCCGAGATCAAGGCTATTACCCGGCGGCTGGAGGATGGCGCGTATGTCTGGGACGGGATCGTCTGGGATATCAGCGAGAGCAAGCGCATCGAACTGGAGCTGGCCAGCTCGCGGGAGCAATTGCGCGAGTTGTCGGCCCACTTGGAAAGCGTGCGGGAAGAGGAAAAGGCCCGCATCGCCCGGGAAGTCCACGATGAACTGGGGCAGATGTTGACTGTGCTGAAACTGGAAACCTCCATGTGCGAATTGGCCTACGCCCAGCTGGATCCAGGGCTGAACGAGCGCTTGAACAGCATGAAGCGCCTGATCGCTCAGTTATTCCAATTGGTGCGGGATGTGGCCACGGCGTTGCGGCCACCGATTCTCGATGCCGGGATCGCTTCCGCCATCGAATGGCAGGCCCGGCGTTTCGAGGCGCGCACGCAGATTCCCTGTCTGGTGCAGGTGCCGGAGAACCTGCCGGTGCTCAGCGATGCCAAGGCGATTGGCTTGTTCCGCATCCTTCAGGAAGCGCTGACCAATGTCATGCGCCATGCCCAGGCGCATACTGTCGAACTGACACTGGCGCTGGAAGGCGACGAGTTGTGTCTGACCGTCAGTGACGATGGCGTAGGATTTGTCGCCGCTACCGGTCGGCCGACATCGTTTGGCGTGGTGGGCATGCGCGAGCGGGTGTTGATCATGGGCGGGCAGTTGTCGCTTGAGAGTGAGCCGGGGGAGGGCACGACGTTGAGTGTGCGAGTGCCTGTGGATGAGGTCTGATGGTTTTGTGGTGTTTAGGCTTGCCTCTTCGCGAGCAAGCCCGCTCCCACAGGGGATTTGTGAACGACACTGATCAAATGTGGGAGCGGGCTTGCTCGCGAATGATCTTGGCTCTGAAATAAGAAGAATGGAGAAAAACGTGATCCGTGTACTGGTAGCCGAAGACCACACCATCGTCCGTGAAGGCATAAAGCAGTTGATTGGCCTGGCCAAGGACTTGCTGGTGGTGGGGGAGGCGAGCAATGGCGAGCAGTTGCTCGAAACCTTGCGTCATGTGCCCTGCGAAGTGGTGCTGCTGGACATCTCCATGCCCGGCGTCAACGGCCTGGAGGCGATTCCACGGATTCGCGCGTTGAACAATCCGCCAGCGATCCTGGTGCTGTCGATGCACGACGAAGCGCAAATGGCCGCCCGCGCACTAAAGGTTGGCGCTGCTGGCTATGCCACCAAGGACAGCGATCCGGCGTTGCTGCTGACGGCAATTCGCAAAGTCGCGGCGGGCGGGCGTTATATCGATCCGGACCTGGCTGACCGCATGGTCTTCGAAGTTGGCCTGACCGATTCGCGGCCGTTGCACTCATTGCTCTCGGAGCGTGAATTCTCAGTGTTCGAGCGCCTGGCCCAGGGCGCCAACGTCAACGACATCGCCCAGCAACTGGCCCTGAGCAGCAAAACCATCAGCACCCACAAGGCGCGGCTGATGCAGAAGCTCAACATCACCTCTTTGGCGGAATTGGTGAAGTACGCGATGGAACACAAACTCCTCTGAACACGCCGAATGTCACTGACTCACTGCAATCCCCTGTGGGCTTGCTCGCGAAGAGGCCATGTCAGTCGACATCAATGTTGCCTGACACACCGCTTTCGCGAGCAAGCCCGCTCCCACAGGGAACTCGTCGGCATGTCCATTTGCGACATGCCAGCAACGCCGCTTTTGCTTGTTCTTGCGGCTTGTAGCTTGCCGCTAACCGCTGCGTTTGCCCAAACGCGCCATCCTTGTAGGGCAATCCCTACCCCCAACCTTCCATCCGGCTGAGGCGATTCTCTCCTGCGCCCCGATTTGCGTGGTCCCCAGCGTCCACTAGGCTTAGTCCACAAGCAGTCATCAACAACAAAGGTGTGGGTATGAGCCAGGTCGATTCAAGTGCAGGGGCCAATGACATTCTGGTCAGCTTTCGTGGAGTGCAAAAAAGCTACGACGGCGAGAACCTGATCGTCAAAGACCTCAACCTGGACATTCGCAAAGGCGAATTCCTCACCTTGCTCGGGCCGTCCGGCTCCGGCAAGACCACCAGCCTGATGATGCTCGCCGGTTTCGAAACCCCGACCGCCGGGGAAATCCTGCTGGCCGGGCGTTCCATCAACAACGTGCCGCCGCACAAGCGTGACATCGGCATGGTGTTCCAGAACTACGCGCTGTTCCCGCACATGACCGTGGCCGAGAACCTCGCGTTCCCGTTGACCGTGCGCGGCTTGAACAAGAGCGATGTCAGCGACAAGGTCAAAAAAGTCCTGAGCATGGTCCAGCTCGACACCTTCGCCCAACGCTACCCGGCGCAACTGTCCGGTGGCCAGCAGCAGCGTGTGGCATTGGCCCGTGCCTTGGTGTTCGAACCGCAACTGGTGCTGATGGACGAACCCCTCGGCGCGCTGGATAAACAACTGCGCGAACACATGCAGATGGAAATCAAACACCTGCACCAGCGCCTCGGCGTGACCGTGGTCTACGTGACCCACGACCAGGGCGAAGCCCTGACCATGTCCGACCGTGTGGCGGTGTTCCACCAGGGCGAAATCCAGCAGATCGCCCCGCCGCGCACCCTCTACGAAGAACCCAAGAACACCTTCGTCGCCAACTTCATCGGCGAGAACAACCGTCTCAACGGCCGTTTGCACAGCCACACCGGCGACCGCTGCATTGTCGAGTTGGGGCGCGGGGAAAAGGTTGAAGCCCTGGCGGTCAACGTCGGCAAGACCGGCGAACCGGTCACGCTGTCGATTCGCCCGGAACGCGTGAGCCTCAACGGTTCGAGCGAGTCCTGCGTCAACCGCTTCTCAGGAAGGGTGGCGGAATTCATCTATCTGGGCGACCACGTCCGGGTTCGCCTGGAAGTCTGCGGCAAGACCGACTTCTTCGTGAAACAACCGATTGCCGAGCTCGATCCCGAGCTGGCGGTGGGCGACGTGGTTCCGCTTGGCTGGCAGGTTGAGCACGTTCGCGCGCTTGACCCACTTCTAGAGGCGCATTGATCGCCCCGGCTACACCAACACCAACCCTGCACGTGGAGAGAACAATAAATGTTGAGATCCCTGAAATTAACCGCTTTGGTCATGGGCATGATCGGTGCGGCACACGCGATGGCGGCGGGTCCGGACCTGACCGTGGTGTCCTTTGGCGGGGCGAACAAGGCAGCGCAAGTCAAAGCCTTCTACGCGCCGTGGGAAGCGGCGGGCAACGGCAAGATCGTCGCGGGCGAATACAACGGTGAGATGGCTAAGGTCAAAGCCATGGTCGACACCAAGAGCGTGTCCTGGGACCTGGTAGAAGTTGAATCCCCAGAGCTGTCCCGTGGCTGCGACGAAGACATGTTCGAGCAACTCGATCCGAAGTTGTTCGGCAAAACCGAAGACTACGTCAAAGGCGCGATCCAGCCGTGCGGCGTGGGCTTCTTCGTGTGGTCGACCGTGTTGGCCTACAACGCCGACAAACTGGCTTCCGCGCCGACTAGCTGGGTCGATTTCTGGGACACCAAGAAATTCCCGGGCAAGCGCGGCCTGCGTAAAGGCGCCAAGTACACCCTGGAATTCGCTCTGATGGCCGACGGTGTTGCGCCGAAAGACGTCTACAAAGTGCTGGCCGGCAAGGATGGCCAGGACCGCGCGTTCAAGAAACTCGATGAACTCAAGCCGAACATCCAGTGGTGGGAGGCCGGCGCACAACCGCCGCAATACCTCGCTTCCGGTGACGTGGTCATGAGCTCGGCCTACAACGGCCGGATCGCTGCCGTGCAGAAAGAAAGCAACCTGAAAGTGGTGTGGAACGGCGGGATCTACGACTTCGACGCGTGGGCAATTCCAAAAGGCCTGGATAAAACCCGTGCCGAAGCGGCGAAGAAATTCATCGCTTACTCGGTCATGCCGCAGCAGCAGAAGACCTACTCGGAAAACATCGCCTACGGCCCGGCCAACACCCAAGCCGTACCGCTGCTGGCCAAGGACGTGTTGAAAGACATGCCGACCACCCCGGAAAACATCGCCAACCAGGTGCAAATCGACGTCAGCTTCTGGGCTGACAACGGCGAGCAACTGGAACAGCGCTTCAATTCCTGGGCTGCGAAGTAACTACAACCCACTGTGGGAGCGAGCCTGCTCGCGAAGAGGGCATCACATTCAACATCTATGTTGATTGATCCATCGCTTTCGCGAGCAGGCTCGCTCCCACAGGTGCGGTGTTTCAACACAACAGAGGCGGCCTGGCCGCCTCTGTAACGATCAAAGATTTCCGGAGTACGCCATGGCCACCGCCATTCCCCTGAACGCGGGCACTGACCCCACCTTGAAGCAGCGGCTCAAGCACGCCGAGCGGATCAACCGCTGGAAAGCACAAGCCTTGATCGCGCCCCTGGTGCTGTTTCTGTTGCTGGTGTTCCTGGTGCCGATCGTGGCGCTGCTCTACAAAAGCGTCGGTAACCCGGAAGTGGTCGGCGGTATGCCGCGCACCGTGACGGCTATCGCCAGTTGGGACGGCCGAGGCCTGCCCGCTGAACCGGTTTACAAGGCCGCCAGCGAAGACCTCGCTGAAGCGCGCAAAAACCAGACCTTGGGCGACCTGTCCAAGCGCTTGAACATGGAGTTGGCCGGCTACCGCAGCCTGCTGACCAAAACGGCCCGCGCCTTGCCGTTCGCCACCGAGCCGACCTCTTATAAAGAAGCGCTGGAAGGCCTCGACGAACGCTGGGGCGATCCAGCCTATTGGCAAGCCGTGCGTCGTAACACCAGCAGCATCACGCCGTACTACTTGCTGGCGGCGGTCGATCATCGGATCGACGACCTCGGCGAAGTGGCCCCGGCCACCCCGGATCAAGCGATCTACCTCGACATCTTCGCCCGCACGTTCTGGATGGGCCTGGTCATCACCGTGATCTGCTTGTTCCTGGCGTATCCATTGGCTTATCTGCTGGCAAACCTGCCATCGCGCCAAAGCAACCTGCTGATGATTCTGGTGCTGCTGCCGTTCTGGACCTCGATCCTGGTGCGGGTCGCCGCATGGATCGTGTTGCTGCAATCCGGCGGATTGATCAACAGCGGCCTGATGGCCATGGGCATTATCGATAAGCCGCTGGAACTGGTGTTCAACCGCACCGGGGTCTACATCTCGATGGTGCACATCCTGCTGCCGTTCATGATCCTGCCGATCTACAGCGTAATGAAAGGCATCTCACCGACTTACATGCGCGCCGCGATTTCCCTCGGCTGCCACCCGTTCGCCAGTTTCTGGCGGGTGTATTTCCCGCAGACCTATGCCGGTGTCGGCGCCGGTTGCCTGTTGGTGTTCATCCTCGCCATCGGCTACTACATCACCCCGGCGTTGCTGGGCAGCCCGAACGATCAGATGGTCAGTTACTTCGTCGCCTTCTACACCAACACCAGCATCAACTGGGGCATGGCGACCGCACTCGGTGGGCTGCTGCTGTTGGCGACCGTGGTGCTTTATCTGATTTACAGCTGGCTGGTGGGCGCCAGTCGCCTGCGCCTGAGCTAAGGGGAGAATGAAATGCTGAGTCCTTATATGTCGCCCATTGAACGGGTGTGGTTCTACAGCTTGCGGATTCTCTGCGGCCTGGTTTTGTTGTTCCTGATCCTGCCGGTACTGGTGATCATTCCGCTGTCGTTCAACTCCGGCAGTTTCCTGGTGTACCCGTTGCAAGGTTTTTCGCTGCACTGGTATCAGGACTTCTTCGCCTCGGCGGAATGGATGCGTTCGTTAAAGAACAGCATCATCGTCGCCCCGGCGGCCACGGTGCTGGCGATGGTCTTCGGCACGCTGGCGGCGATTGGCCTGACCCGTGGTGACTTCCCGGGCAAGGCACTGGTGATGGCGCTGGTGATTTCGCCGATGGTGGTGCCGGTGGTGATCATTGGTGTGGCGAGTTATCTGTTCTTCGCGCCGCTGGGGCTGGGCAACAGCTTCTTCTCGCTGATCGTGGTGCACGCGGTGTTGGGCGTGCCGTTTGTGATCATTACGGTGTCGGCGACGTTGCAGGGCTTCAACCATAACCTGGTGCGCGCCGCTGCCAGCCTCGGAGCTTCGCCGCTGACTGCGTTCCGGCGGGTGACTTTGCCGTTGATTGCACCAGGTGTGATTTCCGGGGCGCTGTTTGCCTTCGCCACCTCGTTCGATGAAGTGGTGGTGACGCTGTTCCTCGCAGGTCCCGAACAAGCGACGTTGCCACGGCAGATGTTCAGCGGCATCCGCGAAAATCTCAGCCCGACGATTGCGGCCGCCGCGACGTTGCTGATTGCGTTCTCGGTGATCCTGTTGCTGACCCTGGAATGGTTGCGCGGCCGTAGCGAGAAACTGCGTACCGCTCAGGTCTGACGTTTGCCGATGATCGTTCCCACGCTCTGCGTGGGAATGCCTCACCGGACGCTCCGCGTCCGCTCTTGGGACGCAGAGCGTCCCTGGCCGCATTCCCACGCGGAGCGTGGGAACAATCGGCACAGTAAATTGTGGGAGCGGGCTTGCTCGCGAAAGCGTCAGCACAGTCAACATCCATGTGACTGAAAGATTGCCTTCGCGAGCAAGCCCGCTCCCACATTGGTTTTGTGTGGTAGTCGAGATCTCTGGTCATTCGCGCCGTGAATAAACGACAAACCCCAATCCCCAGCTACTATTGTGCCCAGCTCCCCAAACGATAAGAGGCTGCGCACATGAGTCTTTCCTCTTTCAAAATTGCCCACAAACTGATCACCGGCGCCGGTGCCATCGAGCAACTGGCCGCCGAGTTGACACGCCTGGATGTAGATAACCCGCTGATCGTCACCGATGCCGCCCTGGTCAAGTCCGGCACGGTCGAGCTGGCGCTGGCACACCTGGGCGATCGCACCTACGAGATTTTCGACCGCGTATTGCCCGACCCGGAAATCGCCATCGTCGAAGACTGCATGCGCGTCTACCGCGAAGGCGGGCATGACGGCTTGATCGGCCTCGGCGGCGGCAGTGCCATCGACATCGCCAAAAGCGTGGCAGCCTACGCCGGTTATCACGGCGCGCTAGAAGATCTGTTCGGTGTCGATCAGGTGCCGCGCAAAGGCCCGCCGCTGATCGCCATCCCGACCACCGCCGGCACTGGCTCCGAAGTCACCAACGTGGCGATCCTCTCCGACAAGCTCGCGCAGTTGAAGAAAGGCATCGTCAGCGACTATCTATTGCCGGACGTTGCACTGGTCAGCCCGCAAATGACCCTGACCTGCCCGCGCAGTGTCACCGCCGCCAGTGGCGTCGATGCGTTGGTGCATGCGGTCGAGTCCTACCTGTCGCTGAATGCCTCGGCGATTACCGATGCCCTGGCGATTGGCGCGATCAAGCTGATCACCCAGGCGCTGCCCAAGGCCTACGCCAACCCGGCCAACCTGCAAGCCCGCGAAGACATGGCCACCGCCAGCCTGATGGCCGGCATGGCGTTCGGCAATGCCGGGGTCGGCGCGGTGCATGCGTTGGCGTATCCGCTGGGCGGGCGCTACAACATTGCCCACGGCGTCAGCAACGCGTTGCTGCTGCCGTATGTCATGACCTGGAACAAATTGGCCTGCGTCGAGCGCATGCAGGATATTGCCGAGGCGATGGGTGTAAAAACCGCGCACCTGAGCGCTACCGATGCGGCGGACAAAGCCGTGGAGGCGATGACCGCGTTGTGCCTGGCAGTGGAAATCCCCCTCGGCCTGCGCAGCTTCGGCGTGCCCGAGGACGCGATCCCGGCCATGGCCGTGGAAGCGGCGGGGATTGAGCGCCTGATGCGCAACAATCCGCGCAAGTTGAGTGCCGTCGATATCGAGAAGATCTACCGGGCGGCGTACTAGAGCCCGTCGGCACTTAATGATTGAAGGCAGGCCCAATCATCGCGGTCACAGTGCGCGCGCCAAAGCATGAGGTATACAATGCGCGCCATCGTGATTCTGCTCAAAAAAGGTGCGTCATGCAGCCCTTCGTAATTGCTCCGTCGATTCTCTCCGCCGACTTCGCCCGCCTGGGCGAAGAAGTGGACAACGTCCTGGCCGCTGGCGCCGACTTCGTGCACTTCGATGTCATGGACAACCACTACGTGCCCAACCTGACCATCGGCCCGATGGTCTGCGCGGCACTGCGCAAGTACGGCGTGACCGCGCCGATCGACGCACACTTGATGGTCAGCCCGGTGGACCGCATCGTCGGTGACTTCATCGAGGCCGGCGCGACCTACATCACCTTCCACCCGGAAGCCACGCAACACGTCGACCGTTCCCTGCAACTGATCCGCGAAGGCGGCTGCAAGTCGGGCCTGGTGTTCAACCCGGCGACTCCGCTGAGCGTGTTGGAATACGTGATGGACAAGGTCGACATGATCTTGCTGATGAGCGTCAACCCGGGCTTCGGCGGGCAGAAGTTCATCCCGGGCACCCTCGACAAACTGCGCCAGGCTCGCGCGTTGATTGATGCGTCCGGTCGCGACATTCGCCTGGAAATCGACGGTGGCGTGAATGTGAACAACATCCGCGAAATCGCCGCTGCGGGCGCTGACACCTTCGTGGCCGGCTCGGCGATCTTCAATGCGCCGAACTACCAGGAAGTGATCGAGAAGATGCGTTCCGAACTGGCGCTGGCTCGTCCATGAGTGGCTTTGAGCAGCTGTTCCCGGGGCGTCTGCCGCGGCTGGTGATGTTCGATCTGGATGGCACGCTGATCGATTCGGTCCCCGACCTCGCGGTTGCCGTGGATAACATGCTGCTCAAGATGGGGCGCGAACCCGCCGGCCTCGAGTCGGTGCGCGAGTGGGTCGGTAACGGCGCGCCGGTGCTGGTTCGTCGTGCGTTGGCGGGCGGTATCGACCATTCGACGGTCGATGACGGCGAGGCCGAAGGCGCGCTGGAGATTTTCATGGAGGCTTATAGCGAAAGCCATGAGCTGACCGTGGTTTACCCCGGCGTGCGCGACACCCTGAAATGGCTGCACAAGCAGGGCGTCGAGATGGCGCTGATCACCAACAAGCCGGAGCGCTTTGTCGCGCCGCTGCTGGATCAGATGAAGATCGGGCGCTACTTCAAGTGGATCATCGGCGGCGACACCCTGCCGCAGAAGAAACCCGACCCTGCGGCGCTGTTTTTTGTAATGAAAATGGCCAATATTCCGGCCTCGCAATCGTTGTTTGTCGGCGATTCGCGCAGTGATGTGCTGGCGGCGAAAGCGGCGGGGGTCAAGTGCGTGGCCCTGAGTTATGGCTACAACCATGGCCGGCCGATTGCCGAAGAATCTCCGGCGCTGGTGATCGACGATCTGCGCAAGCTAATTCCCGGTTGCCTGGACCCGGCCGCTGAGATAACGTTGCCCGACGCTGTTCAATCCCCTGCTGGAAATCCCATCGTGGTGGTCACTCGCAAACTCTGGATGAAAGTCATCAAGGCCCTGGCCCGCTGGCGTTGGCGCGCCTGACTTGTTCCTGGCCGGTATCCCGGCGCGTTTGCATACCTGACTGTTAGACCCTCAAGCCACGAGGCTACCCCATGATCCGCGAAGAATTCCTGCGTTTGGCCGCTGCCGGCTACAACCGTATCCCGATGGCCTGTGAAACCCTGGCCGACTTCGACACGCCGCTGTCGATCTACCTGAAACTGGCTGACCAGCCCAACTCCTATTTGCTGGAGTCGGTGCAGGGCGGCGAGAAGTGGGGGCGTTACTCGATCATCGGCCTGCCGTGCCGCACGGTGCTGCGGGTTCACGATCACCACGTCAGCGTGACCCACGACGGCGTCGAGATCGAAAGCCACGAAGCCGAAGATCCGCTGGCCTTCGTTGAAGAGTTCAAGGCTCGCTACAACGTTCCGACCATCCCTGGCCTGCCGCGCTTCAACGGTGGCCTCGTGGGTTATTTCGGTTATGACTGCGTGCGTTATGTGGAAAAGCGTCTGGGCAAGTGCCCGAACCCGGATCCACTGGGCGTGCCGGACATTCTGCTGATGGTCTCCGATGCGGTGGTGGTGTTCGATAACCTCGCCGGCAAGATGCACGCGATTGTCCTCGCCGATCCGGCGCAGGCCGATGCCTTCGAGCAAGGTCACGCACGCCTGGAAGCCCTGCTGGAGCAACTGCGCCAGCCGATCACGCCGCGTCGCGGCCTGGATTTCAGCAAGCAACAATCCGCTGATCCGGTGTTCCGCTCCAGTTTCACCCAGGGCGACTACGAAAAAGCCGTCGACACCATCAAGGAATACATCCTGGCCGGTGACTGCATGCAGGTCGTGCCGTCCCAGCGCATGTCGATCGACTTCAAGGCTGCGCCGATCGATCTGTACCGGGCGCTGCGCTGCTTCAACCCGACGCCTTACATGTACTTCTTCAACTTCGGCGACTTCCACGTGGTCGGCAGTTCGCCGGAAGTGCTGGTGCGGGTCGAAGACAACCTGATCACCGTGCGCCCGATCGCCGGCACCCGCCCACGCGGGGCCAACGAAGAAGCGGATCTGGCGCTGGAAAAAGACCTGCTGTCGGACGACAAGGAAATCGCCGAGCACTTGATGCTGATTGATCTGGGTCGTAACGACACCGGTCGCGTTTCGGAAATCGGTTCGGTGAAACTCACCGAGAAGATGGTCATCGAGCGTTATTCCAACGTGATGCACATCGTGTCCAACGTCACCGGGCAATTGAAGGCCGGGCTGACGGCGATGGATGCACTGCGGGCAATCCTGCCGGCGGGCACGTTGTCCGGCGCACCGAAGATTCGCGCGATGGAAATCATCGACGAACTGGAACCGGTCAAGCGTGGCGTCTACGGCGGCGCGGTTGGTTACTTTGCCTGGAACGGCAACATGGACACCGCGATTGCGATCCGCACCGCAGTGATCAAGGACGGCGAACTGCACGTGCAGGCCGGTGGCGGCATCGTTGCGGATTCGGTGCCGGCGCTGGAATGGGAAGAAACCCTGAACAAGCGCCGCGCGATGTTCCGTGCGGTGGCGTTGGCCGAGCAGACCCCGGACGCTTGAGTCGCGGGACTGCACAGCACCTGTGGGAGCGAGCTTGCTCGCGAAGGCGGTGTGTCATTCAACATTGATGTCGACTGACAGGCCTCTTCGCGAGCAAGCCCGCTCCCACAGGGATTTCACCCGCACAAAAAACGCGGCGCCTGTGAGGGCGCCGCGTTTTTTATTGCCTGATGTTTAGAAGTCCAACGCCACCCCAACGTTAATGCCTTGCTGGGTAAAGTCATCATCCTTGCGAATGTCGTAGCTGGCGCGCAACGACAGGTCCTTGGTGAGGTTGTGGCTCACGCCCAGGTTCAGGCGGTTCAGGTTGGTCTGTGGGGTGTAGCCGGCCAGGGTGTAGCGGTTGCCCGGCAGGCTGTTGAGGTTCATGGTCACGTCCTGGGTGTCGTCGTTGTACTCGCGCTCGTGGGCCAGTTCGCCAAACACTTGGGTTTGCGAAGTGATCTGGTACTTGCCCTGGATCCCGAGGCCAAGACGCCGGGAGATGCGTGACTGGTCGTCGAACGTCAGCGCGGTGGAGTCCGCGCCGTCTTCCGAATAACCGTCGACTTCAACCTTGGCGAAATCAGCGCTGACGAACGGCGACAGGTGCCACGGGCTGCTCGCCTCTGGCGCGATGTCGTAGCCCAGGCGGCCACTGATGGCGACCAGGTAACCGTCGGTGTCGCCTTTCTCCCCGCGTTCGTTGACCCCCAACTGAAATTTACGTTTGAGGCTGTCGTAGTCCAGATGCCCGGCGGTGACTGCCGCGTCACCCCACCAGCGATTCTGCTGGTACTGGGCGAACGCCGTGCCCATGTACGTGTTGAGTTTGTAATCGGAGTCGTTGTCGCCGGCTTCGAGTTTCTGATTATAGAAACCCGCCGCCAGACCAATGCGCCATGCGTCATTCAGCCGATAGCTACCACCGATGTTCAGGTTGGCGCCATTGCCGTCAGCACTGGCGCCACTGCGCTGGCTGTCGAAATCCTGGTGTTGGCCGCCGGCGGCGACAATCGCCCGCCATTGACCCACGCCTTGCCAGTTTTCCCAATCCGCCAGCCACTGATTGCGCAGTTCATCCTGATGGGAGCGCAAAGTCCCTTGGGCCATTTGCGGCAACAGGGTCGCTTCCCATGGCGCGGACAGCAGCGAGTAGGCGTAATCGGCAATCAGGCGTTGCCCGGCTTCGGTCGGGTGCACCGAGTCGTTGTAGATCAACTTGGTCGGGGCCGGCGTAGCGCTGTTGATCCCGTAGCGAGCGTTCTCGGTGCAACTGTTGCCGCTGAAGCAGGTGGCGCTCAGGTTCTGGTCGGTGGCTAGGCCGAATTGCCCAGGGTTGGCGAACGTTTCCTTGAGCAGCACCGGAATGTTCAGCGGGATGATGTTGGCATTGATGCCCTGCAGTTGGCTGACCAGTTCGGTGTTGAACTGCGCGCTGAGCTGGGACGTAAAGGCTTGCAGCGGCGTGCCATTGAAAGCCGGGGTAAAGCCGATGTCCGGCAGCAGCCAGACCATGACGTATCGGGCGCCGGCCTGTTGCAGGGTTTGTACGCTGCTGGCCAGGCGATCAGCGGCGGCGCTGGCCTGGGGCAGGCTGGTGACGCGACCCTGAAGGAAATCGTTACCACCGCCCGAGAGGTAATACAGTGCGTTCGGGTCGGCGCGGAAGTTGTTCGATGGCAGATAGCCCGCGCGGGTGCGTTCGCCGGTGGCGGAGGTGCCGGTGATCGAATCGAGAATCTGGTCGGTGCGATAACCGCCGACCGCCCAGTTGTTTCCATCGGGCAAGCCTTCGTTGGCGCGTACCGCCGAAGACGAGGACGCTGTCTGGTCCGCTGAGTACCCCAGTTTTCCCCCAAGGATTTGCGTGGCGTTGAGCGAACGCTCTTCACCGCTGCCATCCAGATAGACCGGGCCGGTTCGGTTGGTGAAGCGTTGGGTGGACCCGGCAGGCCCGCCGGTGTCGGCAAACGTCCCGGCGTCGTTGAGGCTGTCGCCGAAGACGACGAAGTTCGTGTAAGGATTGGGCGCCGCGTTCGCCTGGGCGCAGGCCATGGCGAGCAGGCAACTGGCGAGCGGTACAAACAACGTCTGTTTGATCATGTGCAAGTCCGTTTATTTATTGTTGTAGTGAACGAAACGACAGTACCAAAAACTTCCGGCCTTTTGCCATCTGTCGCGAACCCTTCATTTGTTTCGCAGCCCTTCGCGTGCGCCATATTGCACGCTCTGCCCAGCTAAGTTACTGTGCCAAGACGTATGAATGAGACCTTTCCCGTGTTGATCATCAGCAAACTCCTGGATCAAGTCATCAAGGCACACGCCCGCTGGCGTTGGCGCGCCTGAATTCTTTTGCCGGCCCCGCCGGACCTGTACCGCTTCGCCTTCTTTACCTGTTTGAAATGCCGCTTTGCTGGGTCACTCCAGCACCTGCCAAAGCGCAGCACACTGCGGGTATTCATTCGAAGGCAGTCTTAAAAGTCAGTGAATTCAAGAGGTTTCCATCGCCATGCTGCTGATGATCGATAACTACGACTCTTTTACCTACAACGTTGTGCAGTACCTTGGTGAGCTCGGCTCCCAGGTTAAAGTCGTGCGCAACGATGAACTCACCATTGCTGAAATCGAAGCCCTCAACCCTGAGCGCATCGTTGTATCCCCCGGTCCTTGCACGCCGACCGAAGCCGGCATCTCCATCGAAGCGATCAAGCACTTCGCCGGCAAACTGCCGATCCTCGGCGTCTGTCTCGGCCACCAGTCCATCGGCCAGGCCTTTGGCGGTGATGTGGTTCGCGCCCGTCAGGTCATGCACGGTAAGACTAGTCCGGTATTCCACGAGGACAAGGGTGTTTTCGAAGGCCTGAACCGGCCGCTGACGGTCACCCGCTACCACTCGCTGATCGTCAAGCGCGAAACCCTGCCTGACTGCCTGGAGCTGACTGCCTGGACCCAGCTCGAAGACGGCTCGGTCGACGAGATCATGGGCCTGCGCCACAAAACGTTGAACATCGAGGGGGTGCAATTCCACCCGGAATCGATCCTCACCGAGCAGGGCCACGAACTGTTCGCCAACTTCCTCAAACAAACCGGCGGCACGCGCTAAGGACTTTTCATGAACATCAAGACAGCCCTGGGCCGTATCGTCGATCACCTCGACCTCAGCACCGAAGAAATGCGCGATGTGATGCGCGAAATCATGACCGGGCAATGCTCGGATGCGCAGATTGGCGCGTTCATGATGGCCATGCGCATGAAGAGCGAAAGCATCGATGAAATCGTCGGCGCGGTGTCGGTCATGCGCGAGCTGGCGGACAAGGTCGAACTCAAGACCCTCGACGGCGTCGTCGATGTGGTCGGCACCGGCGGTGACGGCGCGAATATTTTCAACGTTTCCACCGCGTCTTCCTTCGTGGTCGCGGCGGCGGGTTGCACCGTGGCCAAGCACGGTAACCGTGCAGTCTCGGGCAAGAGCGGCAGTGCCGATCTGCTGGAGGCGGCCGGGATCTATCTGAATCTGACGCCGATCCAGGTGGCACGCTGCATCGACAATGTCGGCATTGGTTTCATGTTCGCCCAGACTCATCACAGCGCCATGAAATACGCCGCCGGCCCGCGCAAGGACCTTGGCCTGCGCACCCTGTTTAACATGCTCGGCCCGCTTACGAATCCGGCCGGCGTGAAACATCAGGTAGTGGGCGTGTTCACCCCGGCGCTGTGCCGGCCATTGGCCGAAGTCTTGCAACGTCTGGGCAGCAAGCATGTGCTGGTGGTGCACTCGAAGGATGGCCTGGACGAATTCAGCCTGGCCGCGCCGACGTTTGTCGCGGAACTGAAGAATGACCAGATCACCGAATATTGGGTCGAGCCGGAAGACCTGGGCATGAAGAGCCAGAGCCTGCACGGTCTGGCGGTTGACAGCCCGGCCGCTTCGCTTGAACTGATCCGCGATGCCTTGGGCAAGCGCAAGACTGAGAACGGCCAGAAAGCCGCCGAGATGATTGTGCTCAATGCCGGTGCCGCGCTGTATGCCGCTGACCACGCAACAAGTTTGAAAGAGGGCGTTGCCCTGGCGCACGACGCGCTGCACACCGGCCTCGCTCGGGAGAAACTCGAGGAGTTGGGTGCGTTTACCGCGGTATTTCGAGTGGAGAATGAGGGATGAGTGTACCGACGGTTCTGGAAAACATTCTGGCCCGCAAGGTCCAGGAAGTTGCCGAGCGTAGCGCCCGTGTCAGCCTGGCCGAGCTGGAAAGCCTGGCCAAGGCAGCCGATGCCCCCCGTGGTTTTGCCAAGGCACTGATCGCCCAGGCCAAGCTCAAGCAGCCGGCGGTGATTGCCGAAATCAAGAAAGCCTCGCCGAGCAAAGGCGTGATCCGCGAGAACTTCGTTCCCGCCGACATCGCCAAAAGCTACGAGAAGGGCGGTGCCACTTGCCTGTCAGTGCTTACCGATATCGATTTCTTCCAGGGCGCCGATGCGTATCTGCAACAGGCTCGCGCGGCGTGCAAGCTGCCGGTGATCCGCAAGGACTTCATGATCGATCCGTACCAGATCGTTGAAGCCCGTGCCTTGGGCGCTGACTGCGTGCTGTTGATCGTCTCCGCTTTGGACGACGTGAAAATGGCTGAGCTGGCGGCCGTGGCGAAAAGCGTCGGCCTCGATGTGTTGGTGGAAGTCCACGATGGCAATGAGCTGGATCGGGCCTTGAAAACCCTCGATACACCTTTGGTGGGCGTGAACAACCGTAACCTGCACACCTTTGAAGTCAGCCTGGAAAACACCCTCGACCTGTTGCCGCGCATTCCCCGTGATCGCCTGGTGATTACCGAGAGTGGCATTTTCAACCGGGCCGATGTCGAGTTGATGGAAATCAGCGACGTGTACGCGTTCCTGGTCGGCGAAGCGTTCATGCGCGCCGAAAGCCCTGGGACTGAACTGCAGCGTCTGTTCTTCCCTGAGCGTGGCTCGGCGGTGAGTGGTTCGACACTCGACTGAGTGCTGGCCGATTAACCGAGGTGCGCCCTTCGCGAGCAAGCCCGCTCCCACATTTGGAATGCGTTCCCCTGTGGGAGCGGGCTTGCTCGCGAAGAGGGCATGAGAATCGCCACAGACTTAACGTCTTAAGGAATACCTTTTGACCCTGATTACCTCCCTGACCACCGAAGCCGGCCTCCTCGCCGAACAGGATCTGCTGGCTTCCATCTGCACCGGCAACTCAGAATTCAGCCTGCTGTTCTGGCAACCCAATGACCGCGCACTGGTCATGCCGCGCCGCCTGAATCGTCTGCCACAATTCGAATCCGCCTGCGAAGTCTCCGCCGCCGCTGGCTGGCCAGTCCTGCTGCGCGAAACCGGCGGCGAACCCGTCCCGCAATCGGCCTCGACCATCAACATCGCACTGGTCTACGCGCCACCCCGCAGCGAAGGCGACCAGAACCGCATCGAAACCGCTTATCGCCGACTCTGCGATCCGATTTGCCAGTTGCTGGATGAGCTCGGCGGCACTTCGTCATTGGGCGAAGTCGAAGGCGCGTTCTGCGATGGCCGTTTCAACGTCAATCTCGACGGTCGCAAAATGGTCGGCACCGCCCAGCGCTGGCGCCAGAGCCAGGGCGGTACGCGTCCGGTCGGGCTGGTGCACGGGGCTTTGCTGCTGGATAACGAACGGGAGTCGATGGTCGCGGCGGTCAACCGCTTCAATGAGGCGTGCGGCCTGGAACAGCGGGTTCGCGCTGAAAGCCACATCGCCCTGCATGAAAAGTTCGCCGCGCCGGATGCGCTGGAACGCCTCGACGCGTTGTATCGCCAGTTGCTGGCGGAAATGTTCGAGGTTTAACGGGTGCCGAAGACCACCATGGTCTTGCCTTTGACGTCCACCAGGTTGCGTTCCTCAAGGTCCTTGAGCACGCGACCGACCATCTCCCGGGAACACCCGACAATCCGCCCGATTTCCTGACGGGTCACCTTGATCTGCATGCCGTCCGGATGGGTCATGGCGTCTGGCTGCTTGCACAATTCCAGCAGGCAACGGGCGACACGACCGGTCACATCGAAGAACGCCAGGTCGCCGACCTTGCGCGTGGTATTGCGCAGGCGCTGTGCGATTTGTCCGCTGAGTACGTAAAGAATGTCTGGATCTTGCTGGGACAGTTCGCGGAATTTCGCGTAGCTGATTTCTGCGACTTCGCATTCGACCTTGGCCCGAACCCAGGCACTGCGTTCCTGTTCCAGGCCGGCCTGTTCAAACAACCCGAGTTCACCGAAGAAGTCGCCGGCGTTCAGGTAGGAAATGATCATCTCGCGGCCGTCGTCATCCTCGATCAGGATAGTGACCGAGCCCTTGATGATGAAGAACAGCGTGTCCGAGCGATCGCCGGCACAGATGATGTTGCTCTTGGCCGCATAACGACGGCGCTGGCAATGCATCAACAGTTTGTCGAGGTTCTTGATTTTGGGTGTGGGGGTAATAGCAACCATGGTTGTATCCCGAAAAGACTGCACGGTGTTTTTGATTGTTGTAGGAGCGGGTGGAGCCTGCGATTTTTGCATTCGCTTGATGGCTGGCTATGCGCCAGCGAATTGGCGCCAGCTTAACAGACACATTCCTACAAGATTCGAGAATTTACCTACAGCGTAGGGGCACTCGTCCCAGGAAGGCGAAGCACTGTCATAGCAGGGCCCTGTGCTAAGCTGGCGACCCTTTTTTAGACAGTGGAGTCTTGGCGATGAAGGCACGCATCCAATGGGCTGGCGAAGCCATGTTCCTCGGTGAATCCGGTAGCGGTCATGTCGTGGTCATGGATGGTCCGCCGGACGCCGGTGGCCGTAACCTGGGTGTACGCCCGATGGAAATGCTCCTGCTGGGTGTCGGCGGTTGCAGCAATTTCGATGTGGTCAGCATCCTCAAGAAGTCCCGCCAGGCCGTGGAGAGCTGCGAAGCCTTCCTCGAAGCCGAGCGCGCCACCGAAGATCCAAAGGTGTTCACCAAGATCCACATGCACTTCGTGGTCAAGGGCCGTGGCCTGAAAGAAGCCCAGGTCAAACGCGCCATCGAACTGTCCGCCGAGAAGTATTGCTCGGCCTCGATCATGCTTGGCGCGGCTGGCGTAGCTATTACGCATGACTACGAGATCATCGAACTCGGTTGATTCGACATTCAACTATCATAAAAGCAGTGCAGACTCTGGCGATCCATAGCTGACGTCTGCATAATGCGCCACTTTTTTCAGGGTCGTGGCCCGTCACCCGACAGGCCCCGCACCCGAACAGACAACCAAAATCGCCATCGCGAAGAGGTGTTAACCGTCCTACGCAGCTGCGTTGTTCGCATCTGACGGGCATGCTTGATCACGCGGCCCGGGCCGCAATACATAGAGAGTTTTTAACGGTGAAAAGCAAACTCAAGCTCCACGGGTTCAATAACCTGACAAAGACCTTGAGCTTCAACATCTATGACATCTGCTACGCGGAAACCCCGCAAGACCAGCAGGCTTACGTCGAGTACATCAATGAAGAGTACAACGCGAAGCGCCTGACGCAGATCCTCACAGAAGTTGTCGATATCATTGGTGCCAACATCCTGAACATTGCCAGTCAGGACTATGATCCACAGGGCGCCAGCGTCACGATTCTGATCTCTGAAGAGCCGGTAACCCCGACCGACAGCCAGATCGAAGAGTCGCCGGGCCCGTTGCCCGAGATTATCCTGGCCCACCTCGACAAGAGCCACATCACGGTGCACACCTACCCGGAAATCCATCCGGTGGACGGTATCGCGACGTTCCGTGTGGACATTGACGTGTCGACGTGTGGTGTCATTTCACCGCTTAAAGCACTCAACTTCCTGATTCACCAGTTCGATTCGGACATCGTGACCGTGGATTATCGCGTGCGCGGTTTCACCCGTGACGTCGAAGGCAAAAAGCACTTCATCGATCACGAGATCAATTCGATCCAGAACTACCTCTCCGAAGACACCCGCGACAGTTACCAGATGACTGACGTGAATGTGTACCAGGAAAACCTGTTCCACACCAAAATGCTGCTGAAGAACTTCGAACTGGACAACTACCTGTTCGGCGACGCCACCAACAGCCTGTCCACTGAGCAACGCGCCCAGGTGACCGACCGTGTGAAACACGAAATGCTGGAAATCTTCTACGCGCGCAACATGCCGACCTAAGATTTTTCGAGCACAAAAAAGGCGACTACCTCACGGCAGTCGCCTTTTTCATGACTGGAATACAGCACCTTGTGGGAGCGGGCTTGCTCGCGAAAGCGGAGTATCAGTCGACATCAATGTTGAATGACCGACCGCTTTCGCGAGCAAGTCGAACCGTCGCACCGCCGCTCCCACAGGTCAAATCCGATAAGTACTCTTGGTCATCACCTTGGCCAACAAACTCATCCCGAACTTCACCGGTGCCGGAAAGCGGAAACCGCCAGCCTCCAGCGCACTCTCCGCATGATGTTCTTCATCAATGCGCATCTGCTCAAGAATCGCCCGGGACTTTTCATCCTCCGCCGGCAGTTGCTCAAGATGCTCGTTCAAGTGTTTACACACCTGATGCTCGGTCGCCGCAACAAATCCCAGGCTGACCTTATCGCTGATCAACCCGGCCACGGCGCCAATCCCGAACGACATGCCATAAAACAGCGGATTAAGGATGCTGGTGTGGCTGCCCAACTGGTGGATGCGTTGTTCGCACCACACCAGGTGATCGATTTCTTCTTCAGCCGCATGTTCCATGGCAGCGCGCACTTGCGGCAGCTTGGCGGTCAGGGCCTGCCCCTGATACAGCGCCTGGGCGCAGACTTCGCCGGTATGGTTGATGCGCATCAGACCGGCGACGTGCCGGGTGTCCTCGTCGCTCATTTGCGTTTCCGGCTGCACGATGGCCGGTGACGGGCGGTACGGCTGGCCACTGAAGGGCAGCAGGGTACGCATCGCGGCATCGGCTTGCAGCAGAAGACGGTCAATCGGCGAGTAGTGACGTTGGGTAGTCATGCTGACCTCCGGGAGGAATCTCGGCGGCCAGTTTAACCGAATCGGCCGGGGATGGTTTGCGCTGGGTCACTGTGATGCAGTTGCCGTGCGGTGATCTTTTGTGGGAGCGGGTTTGCTCGCGAAGGCGGACTGACAGCCAACATCATTGTTGAATGTTAAATCGCTTTCGCGAGCAAGCCCGCTCCCACAGAGGTCGAGGCAATCAGCCCGGCGGCCAAGTCATCTGGCGCTGACCCAACACGTGCATATGAATGTGGTAGACAGTCTGCCCACCTTCTTCATTACAGTTCATGACAACGCGGAAACCTTTTTCGCAACCCAGTTCCAGCGCCAGGCGTTGGGCGGTGAACAGGATGTGCCCGGCCAGCGTCTTGTCATCCTCGGTCAGGTCATTGAGGGTGCGCACCGGTTTTTTCGGGATCACCAGAAAGTGCACCGGTGCCTGTGGGGCGATGTCGTGGAAGGCCAGTACCTGGTCGTCCTCGTAAATGATCTTGGCCGGGATTTCCCGGTTGATGATCTTGGTGAACAGAGTATCCACAGCTGTTTTCTCCGTTGTTTGGGCTGGCCTGAGTGTACCCATGGGGTAGACCCGAGCCCAGCCTTTTACCTTCAAGGGTATTTAGCGCGGGCAGTAGGCCTTGTTGACCATGCCGGAGATTGTCCGGTTCAGCCATCGCGAGCCGAGTCGCGGCAGGAAGGCGAACCAGCGATTCAACCTTCCGGGAATAATGATGGCGCGGTTTTTCGCCAGGGCGCGCACGGTGTACAACGCGACTTCTTCCGGGCTCATCAGCAGCCTGCTGTCGGTCACTTTTACGGTGTCCAGTTGCGCCGTGTGGAAAAAACCGGTGCGTGTCGGACCGGGACACAGCACCGACACCTTGACCGCGCATTTCTTCAACTCGACGCGCAAGCCTTCGGAAAAGTGCAACACATACGCTTTGCTCGCGTAGTAGGTGCTCATCCACGGGCCGGGATGGAATGCCGCCACCGAGGCCACATTCAAAATCTGCCCTCCGCCCTGCAAGGCCATGCTGTTACCGATGGCGTGGCACAAGCGAGTGAGGGCCAGGATGTTCACCTCGATCAGGTCCTGCTCGGTCATCCAGTCCTGGGCCAGGAAAGGGCCGCAGGTGCCGATGCCGGCGCAGTTGACCAGCAAGTCGATCTGCCGGTCGCCTTCCTCCAGTTCCAGCAGAAACCCGGACAGCCTTAACGGCTCGCCCAGGTCGCAGGCGCGGAATAGCACCTCAACGCCAAAACGTTGAGTCAGTTCAATCGCAATACTTTCCAGCTGATCACGTTGTCGGGCCACCAGAATCAGGCTGCGGCCGCGCCGGGCCAGCGCTTCGGCCATCGCCAGGCCGATGCCGCTGGAAGCGCCGGTGATCAGAGCGTAACGGGTCATGCAGTTCTCCATCGCAACAGCTCCGCGCCGGCGACGCAGGTGTCACGGGCGGGGAGCGCTGTTCATTCTTTCGCAGAGTCTACAGGGGGCTGGGCGTCTTCGGCTGCTTCAGCTGCATCGTCGGCTGCATTTGGTGCTTGTTCAGCCTCGTCTGCCGGCTCTACTTCGACTTCGTCGGTGGTGACCGAGCCGCTGTCATAACTGGTTTCGGCTGCGCTTTCGTACTCTTGCTGGATGGCAGTGATGCCGCCGGCCAGCGCACCAACAAGGAGGATCGCGATAAATACTACCCACAGCGAAGACAGTACTTTGACTGCGGTGCTGTTCGGCGGAGGTGGCGCGCCATAGCGATTGGCAGTTTCGTTGCCCGGAACAACCATGATCACGAACGGGAAGAAGCTGCCCACGAACGGCACAAGGTTCAGGAGCCATAGCCAGCCCGACCAACCAATGTCGTGCAGACGCTGGACACTGAACTGAATACTGACAAACCCCAAGGCTACAAAAAGAATAAAGGCTACCAAACCACCGAGAATCAGGCCGGCGGTTGAGTCCGTGCTCAGCAGCGCGAGGCCGAAGATTGCCAGCACCGAACCCACGGCCAAAGTCACCAGTGTCAGGGCCATGGTCCAGGCCAGGAAGCGCAAGCGACCGATACGACCCTCGAAGCTGAACGGCTTGAGGGTGGCGAACGCCGGCAAGGCTTCACCGACGGTTGCCCGTGGCGGTGCATACGGCGATTCAGGGTCCGCCGTCACCGTTTGGTAACTGGCTGGGCCATGATCGTGAACGTCGGACAGGTTCAGCTCGATTGATGGCTCGGCTTCGATTCGGGCATCGATGCCGGTTTTTGTCAGCGCCTGGAGATAGGATTGTGCGTCGAGCTGTGACAGGTCGTGTTTGAGCGCAACCGGACGACCACTGAATAGCCGTTCGATGGCGGCGACGTCACTTTTGAACAGTTCTGCGAGATTGAGTTTGGCAGTGGTGGCGTCAACGCCTGGCAGCAGAGCGCCGTCGAAGACGATCTTGAAACGGTTTTCGCTCATGTCCGAGGCATCCTTGTCGCGCAGGTTTGGAAACGGGGGTGTTGCGGTCGAGCAGTGTAAGGCCAGCCGGGAGGAGCTGGCCAAGTTTTACGCTCAGCGCGGCCAGCGTTTGGGCAACTGTGCCGCCAGTTCCAGCGCTTTGCGGTACTCCGCGTCCAGCCGTGCGACCAATTGATCGACACTCGGCAGATCATCGATTTCCCCAACGCCCTGGCCGGCAGACCACACGGTTTTCCAGGCTTTGGCTTCATCGCTTATAGGCTTGAGTTTGGAACCAAAGTTCACTTCGCCTTTACCCTGCAACGCCGCCATGTCGAAGCCGGCCGCTTCCAGGCTCTGGCGCATGAAGCTCGCCGGTACGCCCGACACCGCTGGAGTATGCACGATGTCTGCGGCTCGGGAAGTCAGCAGCATCTCCTTGTAGGCGTCAGGCGCATGACTTTCAGTGGTGCCGATAAATCGCGTACCGAAGTAGGCCAAATCCGCGCCAAGCAATTGCGCGGCGAGAATCTCGTGGCCGTGGTTCAGGCAACCGGCCAGCAGCAAGGTCTTGTCGAAGAACTGGCGAATCTCGGCGATCAGTGAAAACGGGCTCCAGGTCCCGGCATGCCCACCGGCACCGGCGGCCACGGCGATCAAACCGTCCACGCCTGCTTCGGCGGCTTTCTCGGCATGACGACGGGTCGTCACGTCGTGAAACACCAGGCCGCCATAACTGTGCACTGCATCGACCAGTTCTTTCACGGCGCCGAGGCTGGTGATCACGATCGGTACTTTGTGCTCGATGCAAATCGCAAGGTCGGCCTGCAGTCGGGGATTGGTGTTGTGAACGATCAGGTTGACCGCGTAAGGCGCCGGGTTCTCCATGGCCGCCAATCCTGCTTCGATCTCTTCCAGCCAGGCTTTGAAGCCGCTGCTTTCGCGCTGGTTCAGCGCAGGAAAGCTGCCCACCACGCCATTGCGGCAGCAGGCCAGCACCAATTGAGGATTGGAAATCAGGAACATCGGCGCGGCCACTACCGGCAGGCGCAGACGTTGTTCGAGCAGAGCGGGCAGCGACATTGGAAGTACCCCGGTAAGTTGCGGCTTATTGAGTTTAGAACGGTCGAACCACGACCAGAATTACGATAGCCAGCAATATCAGAACCGGCACTTCATTGAACCAGCGATAAAAGACATGGCTGCGGGTGTTTTCGCCACGGGCAAAACGTTTTACCTGGGCGCCGCACATGTGGTGGTAGCCGATCAGGATCACCACGAGGGTCAACTTTGCGTGGATCCACGCGCCTTGGCTGAAGATACTCGGGTTGAGGTAGATCAGTGCGATGCCGAAGATCAGGGTGGCGATCATCGCCGGGCCCATGATGCCGCGGTACAACTTGCGCTCCATGAGGCTGAAGCGTTCCTTGCTGACGGTATCTTCGCTTTGCGCGTGATAGACGAACAGGCGCGGCAGGTAAAACAGGCCGGCAAACCAGCAGACCATGCTGACGATATGAAGCGCTTTGAGCCACAGATAGAGCATTTTTAGTTGTTCCCAGGTTCACGGTAGCCCGGATAGTAGAGGCTTGAGCGTCCGCACGTCACCTTGCCGGTTGTCGCAGGACGATACGGGCCCTATTATCGACGGCTTTCCAGTGGGTTCGTTGAGGGCAGGTTTATGGTCAAGGTCGGTATCGTCGGCGGCACGGGTTACACCGGTGTCGAACTGCTGCGTCTGTTGGCACAGCATCCGCAAGCTGAAGTGGTAGTGATCACTTCCCGATCCGAGGCCGGTCTGGCCGTGGCTGACATGTACCCGAACCTGCGAGGCCATTACGATGGCCTGGCATTCAGCGTTCCGGACATCAAGACCCTGGGTGCCTGCGACGTGGTGTTCTTCGCCACGCCTCACGGTGTTGCCCACGCCCTGGCCGGTGAATTGCTGGCCGCCGGAACCAAGGTCATCGACCTGTCGGCGGACTTCCGCCTGCAAGACGCTGATGAATGGGCCAAGTGGTACGGTCAGCCGCACGGTGCGCCGGAGTTGCTGGAAGAGGCGGTTTACGGTCTGCCGGAAGTCAATCGCGAGCAGATCAAGCAAGCGCGCCTGATTGCTGTGCCGGGTTGCTATCCGACCGCCACGCAATTGGGTTTCCTGCCGTTGCTCGAAGCGGGCCTGGCGGATACTTCCCGTTTGATCGCTGACTGCAAATCCGGTGTCAGCGGTGCCGGTCGTGGTGCGGCGGTAGGTTCGCTGTACTCCGAGACGTCGGAAAGCATGAAGGCCTATGCCGTCAAAGGGCACCGTCATTTGCCGGAAATTCGCCAGGGGCTGCGTCGCGCTTCGGGCAAGGACGTCGGTCTGACCTTCGTTCCGCACCTGACGCCGATGATTCGGGGCATTCACTCGACGTTGTACGCCACCGTCGTCGATCGCTCGGTGGATTTGCAGGCACTGTTTGAAAAGCGTTATGCCAACGAACCGTTCGTCGACGTGATGCCGGCCGGCAGCCACCCGGAAACCCGCAGCGTGCGCGGTGCCAACGTTTGCCGTATCGCCGTGCATCGTCCACAGGATGGTGATCTGGTGGTGGTGCTGTCGGTGATCGATAACCTGGTCAAAGGCGCGTCGGGTCAGGCGGTGCAGAACTTGAACATCCTGTTCGGGCTGGATGAACGTCTGGGCCTGTCCCACGCGGGCATGTTGCCTTAAGGCTTTATCCCGCCCAGCAAAAAGGCCCGTCTAAAGGGCCTTTTTGCATTCTGGATCGGCAATTGGTTCGATTGATATATCGTAACAATAGTTGACCAATTTTCTAGGAGAAGCGGATAATGCCCGTCATCACGCATTATGGCGGCGTAACGCCGGGAGATAGTTAGCATGAGCGTCGAATCCTTCACCCCCACGGCTTTGCAATTCACCCACGGTGCCGCGCACAAGGTGAAGAGCCTGGTCGATGAAGAGGGGAATGATCGCTTGAAGCTGCGCGTATTCGTTACGGGCGGTGGTTGTTCAGGTTTCCAGTACGGCTTCACCTTCGATGAAGAAGTGGCCGATGACGACACCATCGTCGAGCGCGAAGGTGTGAGTCTGGTGGTCGATCCGATGAGCTTCCAGTACCTGGCAGGTGCCGAGGTGGATTATCAGGAAGGTCTGGAAGGTTCGCGTTTCGTGATCAAGAATCCGAACGCCAGCACCACTTGTGGTTGCGGTTCTTCGTTCTCGATCTGATCCGCGTCACCGAATGACAAAACGCCGCAGGACTTCACAGTCCTGCGGCGTTTTGCTGTCCGGGATTCGAGATTGTCAGGCGGGATAGATGGCGCCGAGGATGCGCAAGCCGCGGGCGCCGGTGACGCTCGGGCGATTGGCGGCGATGCCTTCCAGGCAGCAATGGGCCAGCCAGGCGAAAGCCATTGCTTCGACCCAGTCTGGGTCTACGCCATAAGTTTCGGTGCTGCTGACCTTGGCATTTGGAAGCAAGTCGGCCAGGCGATTCATCAACGTGACGTTGTGCGCGCCGCCGCCGCAGACCAGCAATTCCTGCGTATCTGTCTGGGCACTTTGCAATGACTCGACGATGGTCAGGGCGGTCAGTTCGAGCAGGGTTGCCTGTACGTCTTCAGCAGCGAAGGCGGGCAAGTGCGACAGGTGTTGCGTCAGCCAGGGCAGGTTGAATACTTCGCGACCAGTGCTCTTGGGGCCTTTGGTCACGAAGAAGGGATCGCTGAGCAGTTCATTCAACAAGGTGGGTTCAACCTTGCCGCTGGCCGCCCATTGACCGTCGCGATCAAAATTGCCGCCCCGTTGCTGGTGTATCCAGGCATCCAGCAGCACATTGCCCGGGCCGCAGTCGAAACCTGCGACCGGTTTGCCAGGCTCGATCAGGCTGAGATTGCTGAAACCGCCGACGTTCAATACCGCGCGATTGCCTGGGCGTTCTTCAAACAAGGCTTCGTGAAAGGCCGGAACCAGTGGCGCGCCCTGGCCGCCGGCGGCGACATCGCGGCTGCGGAAATCGCTGACCACGGTGATGCCAGTCAGCTCAGTCAGCAGGGCAGGGTTACCGATCTGCACTGTGAAGCCGCGCGCCGGTTCGTGACGAATGGTCTGGCCGTGGCTGCCAATCGCGCGAATGTCGTCGGGTTTCAGATTTTGTTGATCGAGGAGGAAGTGAATGCCTTGTGCGGCCAGTTTCACCCAGTTTTGCTGGGCGATGGCGGAGCGGGCAATCTCGTCCGAGCCGCTGGCACACAAGCCAAGCAGCTCGGCGCGCAGGGTTTCAGGCATGGGGATGTAGTGCGTGGCGATCAGCTTGATCGCCGTTGTTTGCTCGATCAGTGCAATGTCCAGGCCATCGAGGCTGGTCCCGGACATCACACCTATATAGAGCGCCATGGCTTAGCGTTTGCTCGAAGCCAGCATGGTGGCCTTTTCCTGGTCCATCCGCGCCATCAACGGCTGACTTTGCGCAAGGAAACGTCCGCGCTCGGCCTTGGCGATCGGATCCGCCATTGGCAGTTTCTGGCCCAGCGGGTCGACGTGGACGCCATTGACCTGGAACTCATAGTGCAAGTGCGGGCCGGTGGACAGGCCGGTGGTGCCGATGTAGCCGATCACTTGGCCTTGCTTGACGCTGCCGCCGGTCTGCACGCCTTTGGCGAAACCCTGCATGTGGCCGTACAGCGTCCGGTAGGTGTTGCCGTGCTGGATGATGATGGTGTTGCCGTAGCCGCCGCGGCGACCGGCCAGCAGCACTTTACCGTCACCGGTAGCCTTGATCGGCGTGCCGCGTGGTGCCGCGTAATCGACGCCTTTGTGGGCGCGGATCTTGTTCAGAATCGGGTGCTTGCGGCCCATGGAGAATTTCGAGCTGATGCGGGCGAAGTCCACCGGGGTGCGGATGAAGGCCTTGCGCATGCTGTTGCCGTCAGCGGTGTAGTAGCTGCTGTTGCCTTGTTTGTTGGTGTAACGCACGGCGGTGTAGGTCTTGCCGCGGTTGGTGAAGCGTGCGGAAAGGATCGGACCCGTGCCGACAGCCTTGCCGTTGACGACTTTCTGCTCATAGATCACGTCGAACTCGTCACCTTGGCGAATATCCTGGGCGAAGTCGACGTCGTAGCCAAACACGCTGGCCATGTCCATGGTCAGGCTGTGGGACAGGCCGGCGCGCGCGGCGGACTGCGACAACGAGCTGTTGATCACGCCATGAACGTAGGCGGAGCGCACGGTCGGTTTGGCGGTAACGCGATTGAACACATAACCCTTGTCATTCTTGGTCAGGGTAATGGTTTCGAGGTCGCTGACCTTGCTATGGAGGTTGGTCAGCTGGCCTTCAGAGTTCAGTTCGAATTCGAGTTTCTGGCCATGTTTGAGCTGGCTGAACTGCTTGGCCTGCTTGTCGCTGGCCAGGATTTCATGCACGGAAGCCGCCGGGAGGCCGACTTTTTCAAACAGGGTGGAGAGGGTGTCGCCTTTGCCGACGATCACTTCTTTGTGATTCGGCGCTTTCTTCGCCTCGACCACTGGCTCAGGCGCGGCCTGGGCGGTTTCCTTGGTGTCTTCGGCGCTGTCTTCGATCTGCGCGAAAGGTGAAGCGGCCGGCTCATTTGTGGCTTGGACGGCTTCAGCAGCGTCTTGATCTTGTGTCAGTTGTTCAGCAGGACTTTCCAGTTCAAGGCTCAGGGTCGTCTTTTTGGCTTCAACATCACTGGAAGGGAATACCAGGAGCGCCAGGCTGAGAAGGGCGGCGATGCCACTTGCGGCAAGCAGGTGGGTCTTCGGGTAAAGCGGGGGCGCTTTAGACGGTTCTGTGGTCATAGGTAATTTTTGACTTTGAAAAGATGAATTGGAAAAGATGAATGACATGATGAAGATGAAATAACTGTATAAAATATAACCAAATCATCTCTGAAGCAAGCCTGCGGATGCTCTGTCCGTGGATTGGCGTGCGTGCGCCGGGCAAAACTTGTATTTGGTGCGCGATCTTGTATGGTTGGTTCCCTTTGAATCTGAGCCTTGCGGGTCTGTTATGAAGTCGGTTGAAGAGCAGCTAGCGCTGATCAAACGTGGTGCGGAAGAACTGTTGGTCGAGTCCGAGCTGATCGAAAAGCTCAAGCGCGGCCAGCCGCTGCGTATTAAGGCGGGCTTCGATCCGACTGCGCCGGATTTGCACCTGGGTCACACGGTGCTTATTAATAAGCTGCGCCAGTTCCAGGAACTGGGTCACCAGGTGATCTTCCTTATAGGCGACTTCACCGGGATGATCGGTGATCCGAGCGGCAAGAGTGCTACCCGTCCTCCGCTGACCCGCGAGCAGGTTCTCGAGAATGCCGAGACCTACAAGACTCAGGTCTTCAAGATTCTGGATCCTGCCAAAACCGAGGTGGCGTTCAACTCCACCTGGATGGACCAGATGGGGCCGGCCGACTTCATTCGCCTGACCTCGCAATACACCGTGGCTCGTATGCTCGAGCGCGATGATTTCGATAAGCGCTACACCACCAATCAACCCATCGCCATTCATGAGTTCCTCTATCCGCTGGTCCAGGGTTATGACTCGGTTGCCTTGCGCGCGGATGTCGAGCTGGGTGGCACCGATCAGAAGTTCAACCTGTTGATGGGGCGTGAGTTGCAGCGTGGTTATGGCCAGGAGCCGCAGTGCATTCTGACTATGCCGTTGCTTGAAGGTCTGGATGGCGTGAAGAAGATGTCCAAGTCGTTGGGCAACTACGTCGGTATCCAGGAAGCGCCGGGTGTGATGTACAGCAAGCTGGTTTCCATTCCGGATGCGCTGATGTGGCGTTATTTCGAATTGCTCAGCTTCCGCTCCATGGATGAGATCAATGCATTCCGGGCTGATGTCGAGGCGGGTGCGAATCCTCGGGATATCAAGATCAAGCTGGCCGAAGAGATCGTTGCGCGTTTCCATGGTGAAGAGGCTGCGGCCAATGCTCACCGTGCGGCGGGTAACCGTATGAAAGAAGGCGAGCTGCCGGATGATCTGCCAGAGATCGAATTGACGGCTGCCGAAGACATGCCGATCGCTGCTGTCCTTAATAAGGCTGGCCTGGTGAAGAACTCGGCAGTAGCGCGCGACCTCCTGAATTCTGGCGGTGTGCGTATAGATGGCGAGGTTGTCGATCGCACCTTTATATACGCACTGGGCGCGACCCATGTTTGCCAGGCTGGAAAGAAGGCATTTGCGCGTATTACGCTCAAATCCGAATAAACCTGAAATCAGGGGTTGACGGCAGATTCTGGAAGTCTATAATTCGCCCCACTTCCGGCGCAGTCGAAACGGAAAACTCCTTGGTAAACAAAGAGTTACGCAG
>NZ_JBIWEL010000023.1:0-111368 GCF_044762525.1 Pseudomonas sp. NPDC096950
AATTCAACTGTTTCTTGGGCTGCGATTTAAAGAGCGGGAGTATACCCGATTCGTTGCTGCGCACGCCCCCTGGAGCCTTATGCCACGCTGCTTTTGGTGTTCCGAAGATCCGCTGTACATGGCTTATCACGATCAGGAGTGGGGCACGCCGCTACGCGATGCGCAGGGATTGTTCGAGTTGCTTTTGCTCGAAGGGTTCCAGGCCGGCCTCTCATGGATCACCGTGCTGCGCAAACGTGAGCGTTATCGCGAGGTGCTGTTCGGCTTCGACGTACAGCGCGTGGCGCAGATGAGCGACGCCGAAATCGATGAATTGATGCTCGACCCCGGCATCATCCGCAATCGCCTCAAACTCAACGCGGCCCGGCGCAATGCCCAGGCTTGGCTGGCGCTGGAGGACCCGGTGAAGTTTCTTTGGTCCTTCGTCGGCGACAAACCGGTGATCAATCATTTCAAGGATCGCAGCGAAGTGCCGGCGGTCACGCCGGTCGCCGTGGAGATGAGCAAAGGCCTGAAAAAGGCCGGATTCACCTTCGTCGGCCCGACCATTTGTTATGCGCTGATGCAGGCCTCGGGCATGGTCATGGACCACACCCGGGATTGCGATCGCTACGCGACGCTGGCGAACGGCGGTTAGAATGGCCGCCTCGCACACAGCACAAGATCAGGAGTGACCTGTGGATAAGTTTAAAGGCGCCTTGCTGGTAGGCGCTCTGCGGCTGTTTGCCTTGCTTCCGTGGCGAGCAGTGCAAGCGGTGGGCTCGGCGATTGGCTGGGTCATGTGGAAAACCCCCAACCGTTCCCGCGACGTGGTGCGGATCAACCTGGCCAAGTGCTTCCCGGACATGGACGCCGCCGAACGCGAGCGTCTGGTGGGCCAGAGCCTGAAGGACATCGGCAAGTCCCTGACTGAAAGCGCCTGCGCGTGGATCTGGCCGGCCCAGCGTTCCATCGACCTGGTGCGCGAAGTCGAAGGCCTCGACGTGCTGAAGGACGCGTTGGCGTCCGGCAAAGGCGTGGTCGGCATCACCAGCCACCTGGGCAATTGGGAAGTGTTGAACCACTTCTATTGCAGCCAGTGCAAACCGATCATTTTCTATCGGCCGCCGAAGTTGAAAGCGGTGGACGATTTGCTGCGCAAGCAACGGGTGCAATTGGGCAACCGCGTGGCGGCCTCCACCAAGGAAGGCATCCTCAGTGTGATTAAGGAAGTGCGCAAAGGTGGTGCAGTGGGCATCCCCGCTGACCCGGAACCGGCCGAATCCGCCGGGATCTTCGTGCCGTTCTTCGCCACCCAGGCGCTGACCAGCAAATTCGTGCCAAACATGTTGGCGGGCGGCAAAGCGGTCGGCGTGTTCCTGCATGCCCTGCGACTGCCGGACGGTTCAGGGTACAAAGTCATCCTCGAAGCTGCGCCGGAAGCCATGTACAGCACGGATACCGAGACATCCTGCGCCGCGATGAGCAAAGTCGTGGAGCGCTATGTCGGGGCGTATCCGAGCCAGTACATGTGGAGCATGAAGCGCTTCAAGAAGCGTCCACCGGGTGAAGAACGCTGGTATTGAGTCGATTGGCATGATCTGTGGATAACCTTGCGGCCAAGGTTATCCACAACCGTTCATTTAAGGGCGCAGAAGATGTCCGAACTCCGCAAATCATTTCGCATCAAGATCAGCCACGAAAGCTTCGGCGAATGCCTTGGCCAGACTCGCAATCTTTCGACGACGGGTGTCTACGTCAAGCATCCTAGCCTGTCAGCGTTGCCCAAGGGCGCGGTGGTCTATGGTCAGGTGCAGGACTTACCCACAGGCGCGCCGCGAGTCCGCATGGAAGTGGTGTTGGTGGATGCCGAAGGGATTGGCCTGCGCTATCTCTGATCAGTGGGCTTGACGCTCAAGCTTCTTCAGAAACACCGTCATTTCCTTCTCTGCCTGCTTGTCGCCATGGGCGCGGGCAGCTTCCAGACCTTGCTCCCACGCCTGACGCGCGGCTGCAAAGTCCGTCAACGCCAGATGCGCCTTGCCCAACAGCTTCCAGGCCGCCGAATACTTCGGATCGAACTCGACGCAGCGCTGGAAATGCTCGGCCGCCTTGGCGTTGTCCCCAAGATCAAGATAACCCTTGCCCAAGCCGAAGCGCAGCAATGAGTTATCCACACCCTTGGCGAGCATTTTTTCCAGGGATTCGATCATCGGTGGATTCCTTGTTGAGGTGTGTCAGGGGTTCATCTGATTCTGTGAGATTGCTTTCGCGAGCAAGCCCGCTCCCACAGTGGATATTCAGTGGCCACAGTTTTGTGTACGACCGAGATCCCCTGTGGGAGCGGGCTTGCTCGCGAAGAGGTCAGTCCAGTCAACGCAAATGCTGGATCAAAAGAAGCTCAACCCGACATGAAACAACTTCTCCACATCCCGAATATGCTTTTTATCCACAAGGAACAGAATCACATGATCCCCCGCCGCGATCACCGTGTCGTCGTGGGCGATGATCACTTGTTCATCACGAATGATCGCGCCAATCGTGGTGCCCGGCGGTAAACCGATGTTCTCGATGGCTTTGCCAATTACCTTGCTCGACTTCGCATCGCCATGGGCAATCGCCTCGATGGCTTCCGCCGCCCCGCGCCGCAGTGAGTGCACGCTGACGATATCGCCACGGCGCACGTGGGCGAGCAAGGTGCCGATGGTCGCCAGTTGCGGGCTGATGGCGATGTCGATGTCGCCACCCTGGATCAAATCCACGTAGGCCGGGTTGTTGATGATCGTCATCACCTTCTTCGCGCCCAGTCGTTTGGCCAGCAACGACGACATGATGTTCGCTTCGTCATCGTTGGTCAGGGCCAGGAAGATATCCGCGTCGGCGATGTTCTCTTCCAGCAGCAAGTCGCGGTCCGACGCGCTGCCCTGCAACACCACGGTGCTGTCTAGGGTGTCCGAGAGGTAGCGGCAGCGCGCCGGGTTCATCTCGATGATCTTCACCTGGTAACGGCTTTCGATGGCCTCGGCCAGGCGTTCACCGATCTGCCCTCCACCGGCGATGACGATGCGTTTGTAGGTTTCATCGAGACGGCGCATTTCGCTCATCACCGCGCGAATATTCGCCTTGGCCGCGATGAAAAACACTTCGTCATCGGCCTCAATAACCGTATCGCCCTGGGGCAGGATCGGTCGATCACGGCGAAAAATCGCTGCGACGCGGGTTTCCACATTGGGCATGTGTTCGCGCAACTGCCGCAGTTGCTGACCCACCAATGGCCCGCCGTAGTAAGCCTTCACCGCCACCAGTTGCGCCTTGCCTTCGGCGAAGTCGATCACCTGCAAGGCGCCGGGGTGTTCGATCAGGCGCTTGATGTAATTGGTGACCACTTGTTCCGGGCTGATCAACACGTCCACCGGGATCGCGTCGTTGTTGAACAGCCCGCCGCGGGTCAGGTACGCGGCTTCGCGGACCCGGGCGATCTTGGTCGGGGTGTGAAACAGGGTGTGAGCAACCTGGCAGGCAACCATGTTGGTTTCGTCGCTGTTGGTCACGGCGACCAGCATGTCGGCGTCATCGGCGCCGGCCTGGCGCAGCACGGTCGGGAACGACGCGCGGCCCTGCACGGTGCGGATGTCCAGCCGATCGCCGAGGTCGCGCAGGCGTTCGCCATCGGTGTCGACCACGGTAATGTCGTTGGCTTCGCTGGCCAGATGTTCCGCCAGCGAACCGCCGACCTGCCCCGCGCCGAGGATGATGATTTTCATCCAGTCACTCCCTTGAAATCCGTTTAACCGCGCGCGGCGGCAATCTTGATCAACTTGGCGTAGTAGAACCCGTCGTGACCACCCTCCTGGGCCAGCAATTGGCGACCATGGGGCTGTTTGATCCCGGCCGTCGTGGCGAGGTCCAGCTCACGGGCGCCCGGCGTGCGGGCGAGGAAGGCTTCGATGACTTCGGTGTTCTCGGTCGGCAATGTCGAGCAGGTGGCGTAAAGCAGAATCCCGCCGACTTCCAGAGTTATCCACATGGCGTCGAGCAACTCGCCCTGAAGCACGGCGAGTGCGGCGATGTCGTCAGGCTGGCGCGTCAACTTGATGTCCGGGTGACGACGGATCACGCCGGTGGCCGAGCATGGCGCGTCCAGCAGGATGCGCTGGAACGGTTTGCCGTCCCACCAGTTCGCGGTGTCGCGGCCGTCGGCGGCGATCAGTTCGGCGCTCAGGCCCAGGCGTGCGAGGTTTTCCCGCACCCGCACCAGGCGCTTGGCTTCCAGGTCCACGGCCACGACGCCAGCCAATGCAGGCTCGGCTTCAAGGATGTGGCAGGTCTTGCCGCCCGGCGCGCAGCAGGCGTCGAGCACCCGTTGGCCCGGCGCCAGGTCCAGCAAGTCAGCGGCCAGTTGCGCGGCTTCGTCCTGCACGCTGATCCAGCCTTCGGCAAAGCCCGGCAGGCTGCGCACATCGGCGGCAGCGTCGAGGATGATGCCGTCGCGGCTGTAAACGCAGGGGCTGGCGGCAATGCCGGCTTCACTCAGCAAGCCGATATACGCATCGCGAGTCTGATGACGACGGTTGACCCGCAGAATCATCGGCGGATGCGCGTTGTTCGCCGCGCAAATGGCTTCCCACTGCTCAGGCCAGAATGCCTTCAGGGATTTTTGCAGCCAGCGTGGGTGGGCGGTGCGCACCACGGGGTCGTGCTCCAGCTCCGCCAGCAGCGCTTCGCTTTCCCGTTGGGCGCGGCGCAGCACGGCGTTGAGCAAGGCTTTGGCCCAGGGCTTTTTCAGCTTGTCGGCGCAACCGACGGTTTCGCCGATGGCGGCGTGGGCCGGGACGCGGGTGTAGAGCAGTTGATAGAGGCCAACCAGCAACAAGGCCTCGACATCGGCATCAGCGGCTTTGAACGGCCTCTGCAACAACTTGGCCGCCAGCGCCGACAAACGCGGCTGCCAGCGCGCGGTGCCAAACGCCAGGTCTTGGGTGAAGCCGCGATCGCGGTCTTCGACCTTGTCCATTTGCGTCGGCAATGAACTGTTGAGCGAGGCTTTTCCGTTCAGGACTGCGGCAAGTGCCTTGGCGGCGGCCAGACGCGGGTTCATTGAGCGTCCGCCACTTGACCGAGCACGGTGCCGACGGCGAATTTCTCACGACGGCTGTTGAACAAATCGCTGAAGTTCAGCGCCTTGCCGCCGGGCAATTGCAGGCGGGTCAGGCACAAGGCCTGCTCACCGCAGGCGACGATCAAGCCGTCCTTGCTGGCGCTGAGGATTTCCCCCGGTGCGCCCTGCCCTTCGGCGAGGTTCGCGGCCAATACTTTGAGCGCTTCGCCGTTCAGGGTGCTGTGGGTGATCGGCCATGGGTTGAAGGCGCGGACCAGGCGTTCCAGCTCAACCGCCGGGCGACTCCAGTCGATGCGTGCTTCGTCTTTGTTCAATTTGTGCGCGTAGGTGGCGAGGCTGTCGTCCTGCACTTCGCCTTCCAGCGTGCCGGCGGCGAGACCGGCAATCGCTTGAACCACGGCAGGCGGGCCCATTTCCGCCAGACGGTCGTGGAGGCTGCCGCCGGTGTCTTCGCCGGTGATCGGCGTGGTGACTTTCAACAGCATCGGCCCGGTATCGAGGCCCAGTTCCATGCGCATCACGGTCACGCCGCTTTCGCTGTCGCCCGCTTCGACGGCGCGCTGGATCGGCGCCGCACCGCGCCAGCGTGGCAGCAGCGAGGCGTGGCTGTTGATGCAACCCAGGCGCGGAATATCCAGCACCGCTTGCGGCAGGATCAGGCCGTAGGCGACCACTACCAGCAAGTCCGGTTTCAGTGCGGCCAGCTCAGCCTGGGCGTCTTCATTGCGCAGGGTCGGCGGCTGTAAAACCTGGATATTGTTTTCCAGAGCCAACTGCTTGACCGGGCTCGGCATCAGTTTTTGCCCGCGGCCCGCCGGACGGTCCGGTTGGGTGTAGACCGCGACGATCTCGTAAGGGTTGGCGAGCAGGGCCTTGAGGTGTTCGGCGGCGAATTCCGGGGTGCCGGCAAAGACGATGCGCAGTGGCTCAGTCATGGAAACTCTCTATTACAAAGCAGTCGCAAAAGAAAAAGGCTTGCCGCAGCAAGCCTTTGAAAGGAGGGCATCAAGCGTTCTGGCGATGGAGCTTTTCCAGTTTCTTCTTGATTCGGTCGCGTTTGAGATTGGACAGGTAATCGACGAACAACTTGCCGTTGAGGTGGTCGCATTCATGCTGGATGCACACGGCCAGCAGGCCTTCGGCGATCAGTTCGTAAGGTTGGCCGTCGCGGTCCAGGGCCTTGATCTTGACCTTCTGCGGGCGATCGACGTTTTCGTAGAAGCCCGGCACAGAGAGGCAGCCTTCCTGGTATTGCTCCATCTCGTCCGTCAGGGTTTCGAACTCGGGGTTGATGAACACCCGCGGTTCGCTGCGGTCTTCGGAGAGGTCCATCACGACGATACGTTTGTGCACGTTGACCTGGGTCGCGGCGAGGCCGATGCCTGGCGCTTCATACATTGTTTCAAACATGTCATCGACCAACTGACGCACTTCGTCGTCCACTACGGCCACAGGTTTGGCGATAGTGCGCAGGCGCGAGTCGGGGAATTCGAGGATGTCTAAAATGGCCATAAGCTTAATTGCTGCACATGTGAGGTAAAGTCGGGTCGATGGCCTGGCGGGTCCGAAGATGCAGGCTACCGTTGTAAAACGTAGCTCCTTTCTCTGACAAGAGCCAGGAGCGAGCCACGGGGGCTCTGGCGTTTTACGCGAACGCACATAATAAAGGGATTCACCGCATGAGGAAATCACTACTCGCCTTGCTCCTTCTGGCCTCGGCCGGTTTGGCGCACGGGCAAGTGCAACTCAAGGAAGGTTTTCCGCAGCAATACACAGTGGTAAGGGGTGACACACTTTGGGACATCTCCGGCAAATTCCTGCGTGAACCGTGGAAATGGCCCGAGCTGTGGCAGGTCAATCCGCAGATCCAGAACCCCAATCTCATCTATCCGGGTGATTTGCTGACACTGACTTACGTCAACGGCCAACCGCGCCTGACCCTCAATCGCGGCGAATCCCGGGGCACCATCAAGCTCTCGCCACGGATCCGCAGCAGCCCGGTGGCCGATGCGATCCCGAGCATTCCACTGCAATCGATCAACAGTTTTCTGCTGAGCAACCGCATCGTCGACAAGGTCGAGGACTTCGACAAGGCGCCCTACATTGTCGCCGGCGATGCCGAACGGGTACTCAGCGGCACCGGTGACCGCATCTTCGCCCGCGGGCATTTCGACCCGAACCAGCCGGTGTACGGCATCTTCCGCCAGGGCAAGGTCTACACCGATCCGCAGAGCAAGGAGTTCCTGGGGATCAACGCCGACGACATTGGCGGCGGCGAAATTGTCGCGACCGAAGGCGATGTCGCCACCCTGGCGCTGCAACGCACCACCCAGGAAGTGCGCCTCGGCGACCGTTTGTTCAGCGGCGAAGAACGAGCGATCAATTCGACCTTTATGCCCAGCGCGCCGAAAACCGACATCAACGGCCTGATCATCGATGTGCCACGGGGCGTCACGCAGATTGGCGCAATGGACGTGGTCACGCTGAACAAGGGGCAACGGGACGGATTAGCCGAAGGCAACGTGCTGGTGGTGATGAAGACCGGTGAAACCGTACGCGACCGGGTCACCGGCCAGCCGTTGAAAATCCCTGATGAGCGCGCCGGTTTGCTGATGGTTTTCCGCACTTACGACAAACTTAGTTACGGGTTGGTCCTCAACGCATCGCGCTCATTGGCCGTGCTGGACAAGGTGCGAAATCCTTAGCCTGCTCCACAAGTTACCAACAGAGTTATCCACAGCTTATTCCCGTTTGAACGGGGCTCATAACGATCAAGGATGATCCATGTCGCTCTCTGCTTTTACCCCGGTTTCCCCTGCGGAACTGGAGGCGCGTTTACGTCTGCATCGCTTGCCCGACCTGGGGCCGGCGCGATTTAAAAAACTGCTCGAAGCCTTCGGCTCGGCGTCAAAAGCCATCAGCGCGCCGGCCAGTGCCTGGCGTGCGCTGGGGTTGCCAGCGGCGAGTGCCGAGGCGCGACGTGCAAGCGAAGTCCGCGACGGCGCGAGCCATGCATTGGCCTGGCTAGAGCGTCCGGGCCAGCATTTGCTGATGTGGGACCAGCCCGAGTACCCGGCGTTGCTGGCGGAAATCAGCGATGCACCGCCGCTGTTATTTGCCGCCGGGGATCCGGGCATTCTGGAAAAACCGCAACTGGCGATGGTCGGAAGTCGCCGCGCATCGAGGCCGGGCATGGACACTGCCGCTGCGTTTTCCCGCACCCTGGCCGGTGCCGGATTCGTCATTACCAGCGGCCTGGCCCTGGGCATTGATACTGCCGCGCATCGGGCCGCTTTGGATGTTGGCGGGCGAACGGTCGGGGTACTTGGCACGGGACTTGAAAAGTTTTATCCACAGCGCAACCGACGACTGGCGGACGCCATGATTGCCTCGGGCAGCGCGGTGCTTTCGGAGTTCCCGCTGGACGCCGGCCCGACCGCCAGCAACTTCCCCCGGCGCAACCGGATCATCAGCGGTTTATCCCTTGGGGTGCTGGTGGTCGAGGCCAGTGTCGCCAGCGGTTCGTTGATCACCGCCCGGCTGGCAGCGGAGCAAGGTCGCGAGGTTTATGCGATTCCCGGATCGATACATCACCCTGGCGCCAAGGGCTGTCATCAACTGATCCGCGATGGCGCAATGCTGGTGGAAACCATCGAGCACATCCTTGAAGCCTTGCGCGGCTGGCAGCAGTTGCCGTTGTCCACTGAAACACCGCAGGTGACGCATCCGTTGCTGATGTTGCTGCACGCCGCGCCCCACACCAGCGAAGCATTGGCACTCAGCAGTGGCTGGACTTTGCCCAAAGTGCTGGCGGCGTTGACGGAACTGGAAATGGATGGCCGGGCGGTGTGCGAAAGCGGACGCTGGTTTGCGCGGGTGAGCTAGGTTTTATAAGGAAGATCGGTAAACTGCGCAGAGCCTTATTCCGGAGAGTTTTTCATGGTCAACAGCTGGCGGGTGCAACAAGCCGCACAAGCAATTCGCGCAGGAGCGGTAATTGCCTACCCAACCGAAGCCGTCTGGGGCCTGGGTTGCGACCCGTGGGACGAAGAGGCAGTGGATCGTCTGCTGATGCTCAAGGGCCGGTCAGTGGATAAGGGCCTGATCCTGGTGGCCGACAACATCCGCCAGTTCGACTTCCTCTTCGAGGATTTTCCGGAACTGTGGTTGGACCGCATGGCCAGCACTTGGCCGGGGCCGAACACGTGGTTGGTGCCGCACCAGAATCAGTTGCCGCAATGGATTACCGGCGTGCATGAAACCGTGGCGCTGCGGGTCAGCGATCACCCGTTGGTGCGGGACTTGTGTGCGTTGGTCGGGCCATTGGTGTCCACCTCTGCCAACCCACAGGGTCGGCCGGCGGCGCGTACACGGATTCGCATCGAGCAGTATTTCCGCGGGCAGCTGGATCTGGTGCTGGGCGGCAATCTGGGCGGGCGCAAGAACCCGAGTGTGATTCGGGACCTGGCGACCGGGCATGTGGTGCGCCAGGGCTGATACCGCGGCGCGGCCATTCGCGAGCAGGCTCGCTCCCACATTGGAATACGTTCCCCTGTGGGAGCGAGCCTGCTCGCGAAGGCGTCTGTCAGGGCAACAAAACAATCGAACCGGTGGTCCGCCGTGCCGACATCTCGGTCTGCGCCTTCGCCGCTTCAGCCAATGGAAACGTCTGGCTGATGTCCACCGTCAACTTGCCACTGATGATCATCTCGAACAGTTCATCCGCCATGCGCTGCAAGTTCTCGGCGTTGTTGGCGTAAGTCCCCAGGGTTGGCCGGGTCACGTACAGCGAACCTTTCGCCGCCAGAATCCCCAGGTTCACCCCGTCCACCGCACCGGACGCATTGCCGAAGCTCACCACCAGGCCTCTTTGCGAGACGCTGTCCAGCGACGTCAGCCAGGTGTCCTTGCCTACACCGTCGTACACCACCGGGACTTTTTTCCCGTCAGTCAATTCCAGCACCCGTTGTGCGACGTTTTCGTAGCTGTAATCGATCGTCGCCCAGGCGCCATTGGCCTTGGCCAGTGCGGCTTTCTCCGCTGAACTGACGGTGCCGATCAGCTTCACGCCCAACGCCTTTGCCCATTGGCACGCCAGGGAACCGACACCGCCCGCCGCCGCGTGGAACAGGATGGTTTCGCCGCCCTTGAGTTCATACGTCTGACGCAACAGGTACTGCACGGTGAGGCCCTTGAGCATGACGCCGGCAGCCTGTTCGAAGCTGATGGCGTCCGGCAGCAGCACCAGATTGGCTTCCGGCAAGACGTGAACCTGGCTGTAGGCTCCCAACGGGCCACTGCCGTAGGCCACGCGATCGCCGACCTTGAAGCGAGTGACGTCGCTGCCCACCGCGTCCACCACGCCCGCGCCTTCCGAGCCCAGGCCCGACGGCAAGGCAGGCGGCGGATAGAGGCCGCTGCGGAAATAAGTGTCGATGAAGTTCAGGCCGATGGCCTTGTTGGTGACGCGAACTTGGTGCGGGCCCGGCTCGGCGGGTTGGTAATCGACATACTCGAGTACTTCGGGGCCGCCATGGGCGCGGAACTGAATACGCTTTGCCATCTGCCTTCTCCTAATGTCTTTTTACGAAGCTCCCTATCGGACTCCTAAGCTTGATCCCCGTCAACTGCGGCAGGCATGACAGCAATGTTATGCTACGCGCCCATTTGCGCCGGCCCCTGCTCCCATGGCGCGCCGCGTAGTTTTGCCCGATTCAAGGTGATGACATGACGACCCGCACCGAGGCCGTAAAAGCCTACCTGCTCGACCTGCAAGACCGCATTTGCGCCGCTCTGGAAATCGAGGACGGCGGCACGCGCTTCGTCGAAGACGCCTGGACCCGCCCTGCCGGCGGTGGCGGTCGCACCCGGGTCATCGAAAACGGCACAGTGATCGAAAAGGGCGGCGTCAACTTTTCCCACGTCTTTGGCAGCGGTCTCCCACCGTCCGCCAGCGCTCATCGGCCGGAATTGGCCGGGCGCGGCTTCGAAGCGTTGGGCGTGTCTTTGGTGATGCACCCACACAACCCCCATGTGCCGACGTCCCACGCCAATGTGCGCTTTTTCATCGCTGAAAAAGAAGGTGAAGAACCGGTCTGGTGGTTTGGCGGCGGCTTCGACCTGACCCCTTACTACGGCAATGAAGAGGATTGTGTGCACTGGCACCGAGTCGCCGAAAAAGCCTGCGCGCCGTTCGGGCCGGACGTTTATCCACGCTACAAGGCCTGGTGCGACACCTATTTCCACATCAAGCATCGCCACGAGCCTCGGGGCATCGGCGGTCTGTTTTTCGATGACCTGAACGAGTGGGACTTCGACACCAGCTTCGCTTTCATGCGCGCCATCGGTGACGCGTTCATCGAGGCCTACCTGCCGATCGTTCAGCGCCGCAAGAACGATGCGTTCACCGCCCAGCAGCGTGAATTCCAGGAATTCCGCCGTGGTCGTTACGTCGAGTTCAATCTGGTCTACGACCGTGGCACCTTGTTCGGCCTGCAATCGGGCGGGCGTACCGAGTCGATCCTGATGTCCCTGCCGCCGCAAGTGCGTTGGGGCTACGACTGGAAAGCCGAACCGGGCAGCGAAGAAGCGCGCCTGACCGAGTACTTCCTGCAAGATCGCGACTGGTTGGCCAAGGCCTGAGAGGAATCCTGATGGATCGTTATGTCGTATTCGGTAACCCGATTGGCCACAGCAAGTCGCCGCTGATTCATCGTCTGTTTGCCGAGCAGACTGGGCAGCATTTGGACTACAGCACTTCGCTGGCGCCGCTCGATGACTTTTCCGACTTTGCCCGGGCATTTTTCGTTGAAGGCCGTGGGGCGAATGTCACCGTGCCGTTCAAGGAAGACGCCTATCGCCTGGCCGACAGCCTGACGGCGCGGGCGCAACGGGCCGGCGCGGTCAACACCCTGAGCAAACTGGCCGACGGTACGTTGTTGGGCGACAACACCGACGGCGCCGGACTGGTGCGGGACCTGACGGTCAACGCCCATTTCAGCCTCAAGGGTAAACGCATCCTGTTGCTGGGGGCCGGCGGCGCGGTGCGTGGTGCGCTGGAACCATTGCTGGCGGAACAACCGGCGTCGCTGATCATCGCCAACCGCACGGTGGAAAAAGCCGAGTTGCTGGCGCAACTGTTTGCTGATCTGGGGCCGGTGTCCGCCAGCGGTTTCGACTGGTTGCAGGAGCCGGTGGACCTGATCATCAACGCGACGTCCGCCAGTCTGTCAGGCGATGTACCGCCGATTGCCGGAAGTTTGATCGAACCGGGCAGGACGTTGTGCTACGACATGATGTACGGCAAGGAACCGACCTCGTTCTGCCGCTGGGCCAGCGAACACGGCGCGGTGGTGGTGATGGACGGGTTGGGGATGCTGGCCGAGCAAGCGGCGGAAGCGTTCTTCCTGTGGCGCGGAGTGCGCCCGGATACGGCGCCGGTGTTGGCTGAATTGCGTCGGCAGCTGGCGCTTTAAAAGCTTCGCGAGCAAGCCCGCTCCCACATTGGATCTGTGGAGTCTGCAAATCCAATGTGGGAGCGGGCTTGCTCGCGAATGGCCTCAACACCCTTTCGGATCAATCCTCAAACCGGATCGGGCACTTCTGCGCCCCTTCCAGCTTCCTCAATTCCTCCACCACCGGTGGCCGCGCGCCGCGCAGGGTCAGGCTGCGATCCTGACGCAGTAGCCGCCGCGCTTCCTGGTGCAGCATTTCCACACCCGAATAGTCGATGAAGTTGATCTGCTGCGCCTCGATCACCACTCGCGTGCCGTGCATCCGTTGCAGGCGCACTTGCAGGTAGTGGCTGGCGCCAAAGAAGATCGAGCCGCCGACCCGCAGAACGTCTTCATCTCCGTCGCGCCAATGCTGCACTCGCGGTTGTGAAGTGCGCTTGAGATAGAAAAACAACGACGCCAGGACCCCGGCATAAATCGCCGTCTGCAATTCCAGCAGCAATGTGGCGACACAGGTCAGGGCCATGACCAAAAATTCGGCGCGGCTGACCCGCAGCAAGGCGCGGATGCCGCGATGGTCCACCAACCCCCAGGCGATCAACAGGATGCTGCCGGCCATGGCCGGGATCGGAATGTGCGCGATCAACCCGGCGCCGAAGATCGCGAACAACGCCACCCACAACGCCGAGAACACCCCGGCCAGCGGCGAACAGGCGCCCGCTTCGTAGCTCAGTCCCGAGCGGGTAAAGGAACCGGCTGACAGCGACCCGGAAAAAAACGCCCCGACCATGTTCGATAAGCCTTGGGCGCGGACTTCCTGGTTCGCATCGAGCAACTGCTGCGAACGGGCCGACAAGGAGCGGGCAATCGACAGGCTGGTAACCAGTCCCAACATGCCGACCGCCACCGCGCTAGGAAGCAGGCGCAGAATCAACTCCAGATCCAGCGGCACCGCGCTGAAGGGCGGTAACCGTCCGAAAAATGCGCTGACCAATTTCACATGGCCAAACATCGCAGGCCAAAGCCAGACCAGCAAACCGCTCAACACCAGGGTGATCAACAGCGTCGGCCAGCGTGGCAGCAGCAGTTTCAGAACAATACCGACCACCACCGTGGCCAGGCCCAGTACCAGCGACGGTTTATCCACAGCCCCAAGGTGAGTGAGCAAGGTCATCAGGCTGTTGAGCGCCGTGGCCTGGTTGGGCAAGTCCAGCCCCAACAGATTCGGCATTTGCCCGATGGCGATCACCACCGCCGCACCGAGGGTGAAACCTAGCACCACCGAGTGCGAGACGAAATTCACCAGCGCGCCGAACCGCAGCATGCCCAGCAACCACTGGAAAATGCCGGCCAGCAGTGTAAGAAGCAGGATCAACGTGATGTAGTCCTGGGTCGCCGGCACGGCCAGAGGACTGACGCTGGCGTACAGGACGATGGAAATGGCCGCCGTAGGACCGCAAATCAGATGCCACGACGAACCCCACAGGCAGGCGATCAGTACCGGGATGATCGCGGCGTATAAACCGTATTCCGGTGGGAGACCGGCAATCAGCGCGTAGGCAATGGATTGCGGCAACGCGAGAATCGCGCCACTGAGGCCGACGATCAAATCGCGGCCGACACTGGCGCGGGTCTGGCGCGGCAACCAGGTCAGAAAAGGGAAGAGTGAATGGCGGCTGGGGAAGGCCATGGGTCCTCTCGGGTGGGAGTTTGCGCAGAGGGTAGCAGGACGAGACCTTGTGGGAGCGGGCTTGCTCGCGAATGCGGCAGGACAGTCGACATCAATGTTGAATGACACACCGCATTCGCGAGCAAGTTCGCTCCCACATGGGGGTTAAAGCTTGGCTTTGACTGCCCCCAATGCATCCTTGCCATCCACGGTCTTCACGCCATCCAGCCATTTATCCAATACCGCCGGATTGGCCTTGATCCACGCCTTCACCGCGTCAGCATTGCTGACTTTCTTGTTTACCACCTCGGCCATGATGCTGTTCTCCATTTCCTGGGTGAAACTCAGGTTGGTAAGCAGCTTGCCGACATTCGGGCAGGCCTGTGCATAACCTTTGCGGGTCAGTGTATAAACCGCGCCGGTGTCGCCGAAGTATTTCTCGCCGCCCTTCAGGTAATGCATTTTCAGCTGCACGTTCATCGGGTGCGGGGTCCAGCCGAGGAAGGTCACGAACTTCTGTTTCTTCACGGCGCGGGACACTTCAGCCAGCATTGCCTGCTCGCTGGACTCGATCAGCTTCCACTGGCCGAGTTCGAAGTCGTTCTTCTTGATGATGTCCTGCAACGAGATATTCGCCGGGGCGCCGGATCCGATGCCGTAGATCTTCTTGTCGAACTTGTCGGCGTACTTATTCAGGTCGGCAAAGTTATGCACACCCGCGTCCCACACATAATCCGGGACCGCCAGGGTGAACTCTGTGCCATCGAGGTTCTTCGCCAATTGCGTGACGTCACCGGTGGCGACGAACTTGTCATAGAAGCCCTGCTGCGCCGGCATCCAGTTACCCAAAAACACATCGACCTGACCATCCTTCAAACCGCCAAAGGTAATCGGCACCGCGAGGGTGTCGACTTTGGCCTTGTAGCCCATGCCGTCCAGCAGAAACCCGGTGATGGCGTTGGTCGCGGCGATGTCGCTCCATCCCGGATCGGCCATTTTCACCGTCTCGCAGCTCTGATCGGCGTAAACCGATGCACTGCCCAAGGCCAGAAGCCCGACTGTCAGTACTGTGGATAACCTTTGCATGGACTTCCCCTTCACATTATTGGTTTTGGCAGGGTTGTGGATAACGTGCTTTGCGCTCCAGATCATCAAGGTCGATGTGGTTGCGCATGTACTGCTGACTGGCGTCTACCAGCGGCTGGTGATCCCAGCTCTTCAGCTTGCCGATCGTCAGGGCGTCGGCAACAAAACGCCGGCGCCGTTGGCTTTCGAGGACCTGTTGGTGGATCGCCGGAATATTCCATTTGGCCCGGGCTTCAGCGAGAAAATCGTCGAACAGCTGGCGATGTTGCGGCGACTGGCTGAGTTCTTCCTGTTCACGCGGATCGTTGTGTACGTCGAAGAGTAGACACGGGTCGTCTTCGCTGTAGATGAATTTGTAAGCGCCGCGACGAATCATCATCAACGGGCTGATGGTGCCTTCGGCCATGTATTCGCCGAACACCTCGTCGTGACCGCCCTGCCCTTGCAGGTGCGAAACCAGCGAGCGGCCATCCAGCGGCAACCCCGGCTCCAGCGATCCGCCGGCCAGTTCGACGAAGGTCGGCAGCAGATCCGCCGTCGACACCGCTGCGCTGACCCGCCCCGGCCCGAACTGCCCCGGTGCACTGATCAACAGGGGGACGCGGGCAGCCATTTCGAACCAGTGCATTTTGTACCAGAGGCCACGCTCGCCGAGCATGTCGCCATGGTCGCCGGAGAACACAATAATCGTGTCATCGATCAGCCCGGTTTCCTCGAGCGTTTGCAGGAGTTTGCCGACGTTGCTGTCGATATAGCTGCACGCGCCGAAATACGCACGGCGGGCATCGCGAATCTTATCCACAGGCAACGGCTTGTCCCACAGGTCGTAGACCTTGAGCAAACGTTGGGAATGCGGGTCGAGTTCAGTCTGCGCGGGCGTTGTAGGCAACGGGATATCGGCGTCGTCGTACATATCCCAAAATGCTTTGGGAATGGTGTACGGGTCGTGTGGGTGAGTCATCGACACAGTCAGGCAGAACGGCTGATCGCCATCCTCGCGAATGTGATCGAACAAGTACTGCTGGGCCTTGAACACCACCTCTTCGTCGAAATCCAGCTGATTGGTGCGCACGCACGGCCCGGCTTGCAGCACCGACGACATGTTGTGGTACCAGGTCGGGCGCACGTCTGGTTCGTCCCAGTTCACTGACCAGCCGTAGTCGGCCGGGTAGATGTCACTGGTCAGGCGTTCTTCATAGCCGTGGAGCTGGTCCGGGCCGCAGAAATGCATCTTGCCCGACAGCGCGGTGCGGTAGCCGAGGCGACGCAGGTAGTGGGCATAAGTCGGTACGTCGGCGGGGAAATCGGCCGCGTTGTCGTAGGCGCCGATCTTGCTCGGCAATTGCCCGCTGACCAGGGTAAACCGCGACGGCGCGCACAACGGGCTGTTGCAATACGCGGCGTCGAACACCACGCCTTCGGCGGCGAGGCGACTGAGATTCGGGAGTTTGATGGGCGAAGGGCCGTAGAACGGCAACATTGGCGCGGCCATCTGATCGGCCATGATGAAAAGAATATTCTTGCGCTTCATGTGATCGCGGCATTCCATAGTGAATATTTATGCGAGAGTGCTGCGACCGAGCATGTAGGCCATGCTCTTTGTGGTAAAGCCCACGCAAGGCAATGACTAGGATAAGCACAGCTTATGTATGACGCCCTCGGTGATTTGTCCCTCGATCTGCTGCGTGCCTTCGAATCGGCGGCGCGCCAGCATAGCTTTACCGCTGCGGCGGTGGAGCTCGGCACTACGCAGCCGGCGATCAGCCAGCAGATCAAACGGTTGGAGGAACAGCTGGGCACTCGGCTGTTTGACCGGATCTATCGCGGTATCGAACTGACCGAGACGGGAATGATCCTTTTCGAGCAGGTTCAGCTCGGTTTGCAGAATATCGACGCTGGATTGAACGCGATCAGCGCACAGCAATCCCACGAAGTGCTGCAAGTCGCCACGGATTTCGCCTTCGCCGCCTATTGGTTGATGCCGCGCCTGCACCGCTTTCATGAAGCGAATCCGCAGGTGGATGTCAGCCTCGTCACCAGTGAACGCAATCACAACATGTTGCGCACCGATATCGACGTGGCAGTGCTGTTCGGCGACGGGCGCTTTAAACAGGGCGAAAGCCATTGGCTGTTTAGCGAGGAAGTGTTTCCGGTGTGCAGTCCGCTGTTATTGAAGGATCGCGCCCTGCCCCTGCCGGTTCAGTCCCTGCTCGATTTGCCGCTGCTGCATCTGCGCGGTGAGAACAGCAGCAACTGGTTCGACTGGAGCGGCGTGTTCCGGGAACTGGGGATCACTTCAGCGCCAGCGCCGGGGCAACTGCGGTTCGACAATTACACCTTGTTGATCCAGGCCGCGATTGGCGGCCAGGGCGTGGCGATTGGTTGGCGGCACCTTGTGGATAACTTATTGGCCCAGGGGTTGTTGTGTCGACCGATTGCCGACACGGTGATTTCCCGGTTGGGTTATTACGTGGTGTTGCCCCAACGCAAACGCCGGGGCGTGTTGATTCAGCAGTTTGTGGATTGGTTGATGGCGGAACAGGCCAGCAGCGCGCAGTCGCTGACCGGTTTGCCGTTTCCTTCGATTGCGGTTTGAAAAGCAAAAGATCGCAGCCTTCGGCAGCTCCTACGGGAGAACGCCACGAGCTTTTACGGTTCCGACGCCGCCACAAAACTCACATGCTCACCGAGATGCAAATTCAACCGCAACTCATCAGCGATACCGACGGCGACCCGGTTCAACCGCTCAAGCGGCTCGGCCAGACCCGTCTCCAGGCTGCTGCTGACCTGACTGAAATGCTCGATGGTCAACCCGGCCACCCCGCGCGGGGCATCCACCAGGGTCCATTGCAATCCGCTGTTTTGAAGGGCATCGAGGATTTCTTCGGCTGCGTGGCGCTGTAAGTCGTCCTCTATTTCTGGCTCGTCGAGCTCTTCAAAATGCCCCACCACGAACAACCGGCCAATGTGGGCGGCCTGCATGCCGTCGATCAGCGCATCCACCGCCAAAACCTGCTCGACCGGACCGGGCACGATGGTTTTTTCCACCTGTTCGCTGTTGAGCGGCAGCCCTGGTGCGTCTAGTAAACAGATGACCGCTGAAGCACCGGCCACGCTTTGCTTGACCCGTTCAGCGTCAAACAGATCACCGTTCTTGGTACGCAGACCCGGTCGTGGCGCCAGCGCCGTCAGGTCATCGAGAATCGCGATCACTTCATGCTGGCGCCGCAGCATTTCAGCCATCAGCGCACTGCCCAGGCTACTCATGGCACCATAGAGCACCACTTTCACCACCGGGGTTTCGGCATTTTTCATGGCTGGGTTCCTTGTTTCCTACCTATATGGCGTGTGACCTGTAGGAAACGGTGAGGGTTCGACCGGGATTTCGAGAGGTTCAAATGCAACAGATCACGGGCTACCACGCCCACGTCTATTTCGACGCCACCACCATCGACCAGGCCCGGGCCTTGTGTGAGCAGGCGGCAACGTTGTTCCCGCTGAAAATGGGTCGCGTACACGAACGCCCGGTCGGCCCGCACCCGGACTGGAGCTGCCAACTGGCGTTCGGCCCGGAACTCATCGGCGAAGTGCTGCCGTGGCTGGTGCTCAATCGCAACGGCCTGGTGGTGTTCCTGCACCCGGACACCGGTGATGACCTGCTCGACCACACCGAACACGCGGTGTGGATGGGCGCGATCCGCCCGCTGAACCTGTCTATTTTCTGATCAGATGATTTCCTCGGCTTCACCGGGCAAATGTTCGTCCAGGTGCAGCCAGGGCAAGCGGCTGTCGGTCCAGATGTGCCGGTCGGCCGGGGCGTCTTCCGGATGATCGAGCGTGGCGATAGTCAGGTCGATGCTCTCTGGGCTGAGCTGCGTGATCAGCGCCACCTGCGCCCCACAGGTCGGGCAGAAATATCGCGCGCAATGTTCGGAAGAGTCGTACCGCGCCGGTATCCCGCCCTTCCATTCGAACGTTGAAGCGGGCACGGTGATCCAAGTGGTCACGATGCCGCCACTGACCCGCCGACAAATCGAGCAATGGCAGTGGGCGATGTCGTGCAATGGAGCGCTGAATTGATAGCGCAGATGTCCGCAATGACAGCCGCCTGTATGGATTTTGCGCATGGTGTTCACTCCTCATCAGTGTTGACCGCTTCGCGAGCAGGCTCGCTCCCACATTGGAATGCGTACCCCTGTGGGAGCGAGCCTGCTCGCGAATGCTTCAACTCGGCTTACCTTCCGTCCGACGACCGGTTGCACGCCCGGTCAATGCTTTCAGCAACGAAAGCTTGATGAAAGCTTTCCCCATTAGGATCGCCCCACTACCGGCAACAGACCGGTTGGCCAATGCCTGTGTTTTATCGCTCGCACGGCCCAATTAACAACAACAATGGTGATTCTGATGTCCTCTGCTACCCGCCGCTTCGCTGCAACTCCGCCCGTACGCCTTGTGCTTCCCGTTCTGCGCTGACCCCACCCGGTTCGCCCATTCCCTAGCCGCGCTACGCCTGGAGTATTCCCATGCTGACTTTCCTTGGCTTTGCCATGGTCATCACGTTCATGTTCCTGATCATGACCAAGCGCCTGTCCGCGCTGATTGCCCTGATCATTATCCCGATCATCTTCGCCCTGTTCGGCGGCTTTGCGCCGAAGATCGGCCCGATGATGCTCGAAGGCATCACCAAGCTTGCGCCGACCGGCGTGATGCTGATGTTCGCCATTCTGTACTTCGCCCTGATGATCGACTCCGGCCTGTTCGATCCGGCCGTGCGCAAGATCCTCAAACTGGTCAAGGGCGACCCGTTGAAAGTTTCGGTCGGCACCGCCGTTCTGGCGCTCGTTGTCTCCCTCGATGGTGACGGCGCGACCACTTATATGATCTGCGTGGCCGCCATGCTGCCGCTCTACAGCCGCATCGGCATGAGCCCGCGGATCATGGCCGGCCTGATCATCCTCGCCGGCGGCGTGATGAACATGACCCCGTGGGGTGGCCCGACGGCCCGTGCCGCGAGTGCGTTGCATGTGGATCCGTCCGACATTTTCGTCCCGATGATTCCGGCAATGCTGGCCGGTGTCGTGGCGATCCTGGCGATTGCCTACTTCTACGGAAAGCGCGAGCGTGCTCGCCTGGGTGAATTGCACCTGGCCGGCGACGAAGTGGACCACAGCGAAATCAGCGTTTCCCAGTTCCCGGATGCCCGTCGTCCGAAGCTGATCTGGTTCAACGGCGCGTTGACCATTGCCCTGATGTGCACCCTGATCGCCGGCCTGTTGCCGCTGCCGGTGTTGTTCATGGTGGCGTTCAGTATCGCGATGATCGTCAACTATCCTTGCCTGCAACAGCAGAAGGACCGCGTCGCGGCCCACGCCGGTAGCGTGCTGGCGGTGGTCGGCTTGATCTTCGCGGCGGGTATCTTCACCGGTATCCTGTCGGGCACCGGCATGGTCGATGCCATGTCGAAAAGCCTGCTGGCGGTGATCCCGGATTTCCTCGGCCCGTACCTGGCCGTGATCACAGCGCTGGTGAGCATGCCGTTCACCTTCTTCATGTCCAACGATGCATTTTATTACGGCGTGTTACCGGTACTTGCCGAAGCCGCCAGTCACTACGGTATAACCGCAGTGGAAATGGCACGTGCCTCGATCGTCGGTCAGCCCGTCCACTTGCTGAGCCCGCTGGTTCCATCGACCTACCTGTTGGTGGCCCTGGCCGGTATCGAATTTGGTGACCACCAGCGCTTTACCCTCAAGTGGGCAGTGTTGGTGTGCATGTGCATACTGGTTGCAGCGTTGCTGATGGGGATCTTTCCGGTATTCAGCACTCTATAAGCCCAAGACTCACCACGACGGGTCCAGGCTTTGCGGTTTGAAGCCCGGGCCCTTCGTGGTTTAACACTCGCTCAAAGGAATACACATGGAATGGCTGACCAACCCTGAAATCTGGGTTGCCTTCTTCACCCTGACCGCCCTGGAGATCGTCCTGGGCATCGACAACATCATCATGATCTCGATCCTGGTCAGCCGCATGCCCAAGCACATGCAGCAGCGCACCCGGATTTTCGGCCTGGCCCTGGCCATGGTCACGCGGATCCTGTTGCTGCTGTCGATCACCTGGGTCATGCGCCTCACTGCCGACCTGTTCGAAGTGTTCGGCCAGGGGATTTCCGGGCGTGACCTGATTCTGTTCTTCGGTGGTCTGTTCCTGCTGTGGAAGAGCTCGCAAGAGATGTACCACGCGCTGGAAGGCGAAGACGAAACCAACGAAGAGCCGGGTGGCAAGGGCGGCAACTTCCTCTACACGATCATCCAGATCGCGATCATCGACATCGTGTTCTCGCTGGACTCGGTGATCACCGCCGTCGGCATGGTGTCCCACGTTCCGGTCATGGTCGCCGCGATCATCGTCGCCGTGCTGGTGATGATGTGGGCGTCCGGCACCATCAGCGAATTCATCGACAAGCACCCATCGCTGAAAATGCTGGCGCTGTCGTTCCTGCTGATCGTCGGTACGGTACTGATTGCCGAATCCTTCGATGTGCACGTGCCAAAAGGTTACGTCTACTTCGCCATGGCGTTCTCGCTGGCGGTGGAAGCGATCAACATCAAGATGCGCACCGCGATTGCGAAAAAGAAGAAACAGCAGGACCCGGTGAAACTGCGTAAGGACATTCCGGGTCAGTAACCCGATTGCTGTAGCCCTGCGTACCCTGTGGGAGCGGGCTTGCTCGCGAAGACGGAATATCAGTCGACATCCATGTCGCCTGATACGACGCTTTCGCGAGCAAGCCCGCTCCCACATTGGTTTGTGCAATTGCATCAAGCTGTTTTTATGACAGTTTTGTTTCAATCACTTCTTTAGCTATGCGATGCTGGCGCCCAGACCGTTAGCCAACTACAGCTTAAGTACAGAACGTAGAACGTCGCGCGGTACCGTCAACTTGTCCCTTTGGGACGCTACCACCACAGGGGGCCCAGCATGCTGACCCTGCTCAATTTGCTCTCCGCCGTGACCTTGCTGATCTGGGGCACGCACATCGTCCGAACCGGCATCCTGCGGGTCTACGGTTCCAATCTGCGCCATGTGATTGGCCAGAACATGTCCAAGCGTGGGCTGGCGTTCGTCGCCGGCATCGTCGTGACCGCCATGGTCCAGAGCAGCAACGCCACGGCGATGCTCGTTACTTCCTTCGTCGGCCAGGGCCTGATGGCGCTGACCCCGGCCCTGGCCACCATGCTCGGCGCCGACGTCGGTACGGCGCTGATGGCGCGGGTGCTGACGTTTGACCTGTCGTGGCTGTCACCGCTGCTGATCTTTCTCGGGGTGATTTTCTTCCTGTCGCGTAAACAGACGCGGGTCGGGCAGATGGGCCGGGTGGCAATCGGCCTGGGGCTGATCATCCTGGCGCTGCAACTGATCGTCGAAGCCGCCGCACCGATCACCCACGCCCAAGGGGTGAAGGTGATCTTCGCGTCCCTGACCGGTGACATCCTGCTTGATGCCCTGATCGGCGCGCTGTTCGCGATGATTTCCTACTCCAGCCTGGCGGCCGTATTGCTGACCGCGACCCTGGCCGGTGCCGGCGTAATCAGTCTGCCAGTCGCCATTGGCCTGGTGATCGGCGCCAATATCGGCAGCGGCGTGCTGGCGTTCATGAGTACCAGCATGCAAAACGCGGCCGGTCGTCAGGTGGCGTTGGGCAGCCTGTTGTACAAACTGATCGGCCTGCTGCTGATCATTCCGGTACTCGACCCGCTGGTGCACTGGATCGACAGCCTGGATTTCAGCTCTCAGGAAATGGTCATCGGCTTCCACCTGCTCTACAACACCGCGCGCTGCCTGATCCTGCTGCCGAGCGTTGGACCGATGGCCAAGCTTTGCGCGTGGCTGTTGCCCGAACGTCCGGAACTCAACGGCATGGCCAAGCCCCGGCACCTCGACGCCACTGCGCTGGTCACCCCGAGTCTGGCGCTGGCCAACGCCGCCCGGGAAACCCTGCGCATCGGTGACCTGATCGACAACATGCTCGAAGCCATGCTCGACGTACTGCACGGCAAACAGACTGCCGTGACCCAGGAAATGCGCCGTCTCACCGATGACGTCGAGGCGCTCTACAGCGCGATCAAGCTCTACCTGGCGCAGATGCCCCGGGAAGACCTCAGCGATCAGGACAGTCGGCGATGGGCGGAAATCATCGAACTGGCGATCAACCTCAAACTCGCCAGCGACCTGATCGAACGCATGCTGCGCAAGGTCCAGCAGCAGAAGACCTCGCAACGCCGGTCGTTTTCCGAGGTGGGCCTGGAAGAGCTGGCGGGGCTGCACAGTCAGTTGATCTCCAATTTGCGCCTCGGGTTGTCGGTGTTCCTCAGCAGCGACCCGGAAAGCGCGCGTCAGTTGCTGCGGGAGAAACGTCGCTTTCGCGCACAGGAACGCCGCTTGGCCCATGCGCATGTCAGCCGATTGCAACGTAAGATCGTGCAAAGTATCGAAACCAGTTCGCTGCACCTGGAGCTGATTGCCGACATGAAACGCTTGAATTCGCTGTTTTGCAGCAGCGCCTACGCGGTCCTGGAAACCTCCGATACCGGGGCGCTGGCGGCTGACGATTTGGCGGACATCACGCATTCGCCTTGAACGTCTGGGGTTGTGGTCAGTCAGTAACAGTGGTTCAGCCATTCAGGCCTCTTCGCGAGCCCGCTCCCACATTTACCTTGTGGGAGCGGGCTTGCTCGCGAAGAGGCCCTGACTGACGACACGGATCTCCAATCAGCCGTATGGAAGCTCGTTATGCGTTGCCTGTTATTCGCCTGTCTGTTGCTCGGTTCATTCCCTTCGTTCGCCCTGGACCGTTTCCAGGTCGAAGGCTATGCGCTGCCCAACGGCCTGCAATTGTTGCTCAAGCCCGGCACCGATCGCGGGCATGTGGCGATTCGCCTGGTGGTTGGCGTCGGTTTCGATGACTTCAAATGCGCTGACAAAGAGCTGCCGCACTTGCTCGAACACTTGCTGTTCAGCGGTATCGACGCGAGCGGCGAAGGTGGTTTGGAGGAGCGCATGCAGGCTTTGGGCGGCGAATGGAACGCCTACACCAGCAACGCCGACACCACGTTCGTCATCGAAGCCCCGGCGAAAAACCAGCGCAAGGTCCTCGACCTGCTGCTGGCGCTGCTGACCCAGACCCGCATCGACGACAACGCGATCAACGCCGCCAAGCAAGTGGTCGAGCGCGAGGACGGCGGCCATTACTCGCACTTGCAGCGCTGGATGGATCGTCAGGACCTGGGCCACACCGCCAGCAATCAGCTCGCCGTGGAACTGGGCCTCAAATGCCCCGAGCGTGCCGAAGTCGGTCACCTGACGAGCGAGCAACTGGATACGGTGCGCAAGGCCTGGTACGCGCCCAACAACATGACCCTGATCGTGGTCGGCGATCTCGACAAACTGCTGCCGGCCTATCTGGAACGGGCTTATGGTGCGCTTGAAGCGGTCGACCCCACCGATCATTTGCCGCTGCCGGAAATCAACGCCAGCGCCGCCCACGAACGCAGTCTGATTCACGGTTTTGTCGGCGGCGGTGCCAAGTTGCACTGGCTGGTGCCGGAACCGGTGCTGGAAGACGTGCCCGACCAGACTTTCGACCTGCTCAAGGATTATCTGGATTGGGCGCTGTATCGCCAGATGCGCCTGGCCCATGGTTTGTCCTATGGCCCTTGGGCCGAGCGGGAGTTGTTCGGCAGTGTCGGCTTCATGAGCCTGAACGCCGACCTTGAGCGGGAAAACGTCGCCGAAGCCGAGCAAGTGCTGGAAGACATGAAAGCCGAGCTGCTCAAAAACGGCCTCGATGTCGAGACGTTCGACCGCCTCAAGCAAGCCGCCATCGCCCGTCAGTCGTGGGCCGTTCAAGGTAACAGCGCCCTGGCCGATTATTATTGGGGTGCCCTGGGCGATTACGAGGACGGCCGCTTCACCGACCCGGCCAAGGAACTGCAAGGCGTGACTTTGGAAGAAGCGAACAAGGCCATGCGCGAGTTGCTGCTGCAGCCGGGGTATTTGCGGATCGAGAAGCCGTTGATCAGTGATGACCAGTTGTTGTGGGCGATTGCCGGGGTGTTCGGGTTGGTGCTTCTTGGGTTGCTCGCCTGGCGTGTTCATCGCAGGAAGTAACCGTATTTGATGGCGCTGGAGATTTTGTGGCGAGGGAGCTTGCTCCCGCTCGGCTGCGCAGCAGTCGTAATACCGGCTGGCAAGGTTGACCTGACGAATCGCGGTGAATGGTTTTAGGGGCGCTTCGCACCCCAGCGGGAGCAAGCTCCCTCGCCACAGGTCATCATTCGCTCTGGTCTTGTGGTTGCCTAAATGTGATCGCCACAGAAGGCCCTCGGCGCTACCCTGTCGAGGATTTTTCCTACGAATAGTGTGAACCGCCGAATGCCAACCCTGCCCCTTATCATCCAGCGCATCCTTGAATTGATGAAGCGCTATCCCGGGGTCATCGCGCTCGGCGGTTTCATCTCCGGTGTCGGCAGCTTCATGCTGGTGGATCGCCAACAGGGTCTGGCGACCTGGATCACCACCATCATGCTGGTGAGTTGGGTCTGGCTGATGCTGGAAAACAGCCTGACGCAGCTGTTCACCCGCGTGTTTAAACGCGAAATCCCCCAGCCGCTGCTGCGTTACGCGACGCAGATGATCCACCAGGAAAGCCTGTTTTTCGTCCTGCCGTTTTTCTTCATCACCACCACCTGGAACAGCGGCCAACTGTTTTTCACCGGGTTGCTGAGCATCGCGGCGCTGATTTCCATCACTGATCCGCTCTACTACAAATGGCTGGCCCCACGGCGTTGGGCGTTCCTGGCGTTGCACACCCTGACGCTGTTCGCCGCCCTGCTCACCGCCCTGCCCGTCATCCTGCACCTGACAACGTCCCAGAGCTTCAAACTGGCCCTGGGCATCTCGGTGTTGTTGTCGTTCCCGAGCCTGGCGTCGATCTTCCCGATTCGCACCGTGCGTAACGCCCTGGCGATTCTGAGCATCACGCTGGGCATCGGCGCACTCGGTTGGGTGCTGCGTTCGTGGGTGCCGCCGGCCACGTTGTGGATGACTGACGTCGCCATTAGCACTGAAATGCAGGACCGCACTCCCGGCGATAGCCTGGATGAAGTCAGTGCCGAGCAGATTCGCGGCGGTGGGCTCTATGCCTACACCGCGATCAACGCCCCGCGAGGTCTGGATGAGCGGATTTATCACGTGTGGCAATTCAACGGCCAGGAAGTCGACCGCATCCCGCTGGATATTCATGGCGGGCGCAAGGAAGGCTATCGAGCCTGGACCCATAAGCAGAATTTCCCGGGTAACCCGGTGGGTAAATGGCAGGTCCGCGTGTTGACCGAAGACGGCCAGGTGATCGGCGTGCTGCGCTTCGTGGTCAAGGACAGCACACCGACCAAAGAAAAGTAATGCGGTTCGTGCTATTACGTAGCTCTGTGTAACAGCCGAACAAGCACGGAGCTTATGACCAGCAGCACAATGGCCGGCAATGCCCAGTTAGACACCTCGCACACCCCCGCACAATTGCGGGTCACGGGTGACTGGACGCTTGCCCATTACGCTGACCTCAAGCGCCTGGGCGACAAGCTTCGCGGCCAGTACGACGACAGCACCCACATCGACCTCAATGGCCTCGGCGCCCTCGACACCGCCGGCGCTTCGTTGCTGGTGGAGTTGCTGGGTTCCGAACGACTCGGTCGCTCCGCCGAACACCCCGAATGCACCCTCTCCAACGCCGATCGCGCGTTGCTGCAGACCGTCTATTGCTCGCTGACCGATTTCTGCGTTCCGCTCAAGGAACCGGAAATCGGCGTCGGCATTCAACTGCTGACCCGCATCGGTCGTGCCGTTGACGCGGTGTGGCAAGACACCTTGCAACTGCTGGGCTTCGTCGGTCTGATCCTTGAAACCATCGCCCGTGGGTTGCTCCGGCCCAAGCGCTGGCGCATCACGCCGATGGTCGCGCACATCGAACAGACCGGCCTCGACGCCGCGCCCATCGTCGCCCTGCTGACCTTTCTGGTGGGCGCGGTGGTGGCATTTCTCGGGGCGACGGTGCTGGCGAGTTTCGGCGCGAGTATTTTCACCGTGGACCTGGTGGCGTTTTCCTTCCTGCGCGAGTTCGGCGTGCTGCTGACCGCGATCCTGATGGCCGGGCGCACCGCCAGTGCGTTCACCGCGCAGATCGGCTCGATGAAGGCCAACGAAGAAATCGACGCGATCCGCACCCTCGGCCTCGATCCGATGGAGCTGCTGGTGGTGCCACGGGTCCTGGCGCTGTTGGTGGCGCTGCCGATGCTGACCTTTCTGGCGATGATCTCCGGGATTGTCGGCGGCGGCGTGGTGTGCGCGGTGTCGCTGGGGATTTCGCCAGCGATGTTCCTCTCACTGCTGCAAACCGACATTGGCGTTCAGCACTTTCTGGTGGGGATCGTCAAAGCGCCGATCTTCGCGTTCCTGATTGCCGCGATTGGCTGTCTCGAAGGTTTCAAAGTCAGCGGCAGCGCCGAATCCGTTGGCGCCCACACCACGTCCAGCGTGGTCCAGTCGATTTTCGTGGTGATCGTGCTGGATGCCGTGGCCGCGCTGTTTTTCATGGAGATAGGCTGGTGAGTCGTCTACCCCGAGCGCCCTCCGAGGCGGTGATCGAAGTCCGTGGGCTGTGCAACCGTTTTGGAAGCCAGAGCGTGCACGAGAACCTCGACCTGGATTTGTACAAAGGCGAAATCCTCGCGGTGGTCGGCGGCTCCGGCAGCGGCAAATCGGTGTTGCTGCGCAGCATTGTCGGCTTGCGCCAGCCCAGTGAAGGCGTGGTGAAAGTCTTCGGCAAGAACCTGCCGACGCTCTCCGAACACGAGCGTTCGATGGTCGAGCGGCGCTTCGGCGTGCTGTTCCAGAAAGGCGCACTGTTCTCTTCGCTGACCGTGACCGAGAACGTTGCCCTGCCCCTGATCGAACACGCCGGCCTCAGCCGCGCCGACGCCGAGCACCTGGCGGCGGTAAAACTGGCACTGGCCGGGCTGCCGTTGTCGGCGGCGGACAAATACCCCGCGTCCCTGTCCGGCGGCATGATCAAGCGTGCGGCACTGGCCCGGGCCTTGGCACTGGACCCGGACATCCTGTTTCTCGACGAGCCCACCGCAGGCCTCGACCCGATTGGCGCCGCGGCGTTCGATCAACTGATCCTGACCCTGCGCGATGCCCTGGGACTGAGCGTTTTCCTGGTGACCCACGACCTCGACACGCTCTACACCATCACCGATCGGGTGGCGGTGCTGGCGCAGAAGAAAGTGCTGGTGGCGGACGCCATCGACAAGGTGTCGGAAACCGACGATCCGTGGATTCACGAATACTTCCATGGCCCTCGCGGCCGCGCGGCGCTGACGGCCGCTCAACAGCTAAACGAGGTCTGACATGGAAACCCGAGCCCATCATGTATTGATCGGCCTGTTCACCGTGATTGTGGTGGCGGGCGCCCTGCTCTTCGGCTTGTGGCTGGCCAAGTCCAGCGTCGACACCGAGTTCAAGGATTACGAAATCGTCTTCAACGAGGCGGTCAGCGGTTTGTCCAAGGGCAGCGCCGTGCAGTACAGCGGGATCAAGGTGGGCGACGTGGTGAGCCTGCGCCTGGACCCGAAAGACCCGCGCCGGGTGCTGGCGCGGATTCGCCTCGGTGGCGAGACGCCGATCAAGGAAGACACCCAGGCCAAACTGGCGCTGACCGGGATTACGGGCACGTCGATCATCCAACTCAGTGGCGGCACGCCGCAGAGTCCCAAGCTGCGTGGCAAGGACGGTGAATTGCCGACCATCATCGCCGCGCCCTCGCCTATTGCCCGGCTGCTGAATGACAGTAACGACCTGATGGCGGGCGTGAGCACGCTGATGCACAACGCCAATCAGATGTTTTCGGCGGAGAACGTTGAGCGCATCAGCCAGACTCTCGAGCACCTGGAGCAAACCACCGGCACCATTGCCGAGCAGCGCGGCGATATCCGCCAGGCCATGCAGCAACTGGCCTCGATTGGCAAACAGGCCAGCGCCACCCTTGAGCAAACCACCGCGCTGATGCGCAATGCCAACGGTTTGCTCAACGATCAGGGCAAGCAGATGTTCGGCAGCGCCGGACAGGCGATGAAGTCGCTGGAACAGACCACCGCGACCATCGACAAACTGCTGACCACCAACCAGGACTCCCTCAACAGCGGCATGCAGGGCCTCAATGGCCTGGCGCCGGCGGTGCGTGAACTGCGCGATACCCTGAGTTCGCTGCGGGCCATTTCCCAGCGACTGGAAGCCAACCCCAGCGGTTACCTGCTGGGCAGCGACAAGAACAAGGAATTCACGCCATGAAGCTGACTCACCTCGCCCTCCTCGCCGGTTTTGCGCTGCTCAGCGCGTGCTCGATTTTGCCCAAGGCCGAGCCGTCCGATGTGTATCGCTTGCCCTCGACCCAGAGCGGCGCAGCGGCCAGTCATGGCACGCCGCAACACTGGTCGCTGCGCCTGGCCAAGCCCCAGGCTAGCGAAGCACTGAACAGCCCGAAAATCGCCGTGATTCCTCAGGGTGACTTGATCAGCAGCTACAAGGCTTCGCGCTGGAGTGACCCGGCACCGGTGTTGTTGCGTAATCGTCTGCTGGATGGGTTTCAGCGCGATGGTCGGGTGTCGTTGTTGAGCACCGATGACAGCAACTTCCAGGCGGATCTGGAACTGGGCGGCAACCTGCAAGCGTTCCAGACCGAGTACCAAGGCCCGAACGCGAGCGTGGTGGTTCGCCTGGATGCGTTGTTGGTGCGCGGTTATGACCAGCGCATCCTCGCCAGCCACCGCTTTGAAGTGCGCCAGCCGTTGAGCGATGTGAAGGTGCCGTCGGTGGTGGCCGGGTTTGGCCAGGCCAGCGATCAGTTGACGGCGCAGGTGGTGGCTTGGGCGGTGGAACAAGGGCAGAAAGTCGCCCCGCCACTCAGACCCTGAGGCCCACACAAAAACCAATGTGGGAGCGGGCTTGCTCGCGAATGCGGTGTGTCAGTCACCATCAATACTGAATGACACACCGCATTCGCGAGCAAGCCCGCTCCCACAGGGTTTTTTATTTCACAGTGGTTTTGTGGTTAACCAAAGAACCAGTAGCAAACCCCAATCGCACCCAGCACCCCGGCCAGTTCCGCGAGCAACGCACACCCCACCGCATGCCGCGCTCGCTGGATCCCCACCGCGCCGAAGTACACCGCCAATACATAGAACGTGGTTTCGGTACTGCCCTGAATCGTCGCCGCCACCAGCGCCGGGAAGCTGTCGACCCCGGAAGTCTTCATGGTTTCGATCAGCATTGCCCGGGCGGCGCTGCCGGAGAACGGCTTGACCATCGCGGTCGGCAGCGCATCGACGAAACGCGTGTCCCAACCGGCCCACTCCACCAGGTGCCGAATCCCGTCCAGACCAAAGTCCAGCGCGCCGGATGCTCGCAGTACGCCCACGGCACACAGCATCGCCACCAGATACGGCAGCAGATTCTTGGCCACGTCGAAGCCTTCTTTGGCGCCTTCGACGAACGCTTCGTAGACCTTCACTTTGCGCAACGCGCCAATGATCAGAAACATCATGATCAGGCCGAACAGCGTCAGGTTGCCGAGGATCGAGGACAGCCCGGCCAACGCGGTCGCTGAGAGCGTCGCCAGCAGCGCCATGAAGCCACCCAGTGCCAACGCACCGGGAATCAGATACGCAAGCACCACCGGGTCCCACAGGCGCAGACGTTGCATGAACGCCACCGACAACAGGCCGACGATGGTCGAGCAACTGGTGGCGAGCAGGATCGGCAGGAACACCAGAGTCGGATCCGGCGCGCCTTGCTGGGCGCGGTACATGAAGATCGTCACCGGCAGCAGGGTCAGGGACGACGCGTTGAGCACCAGGAACAGGATTTGCGCGTTACTGGCGATGGTGTCACTGGGGTTGAGCTCTTGCAGCGCCTTCATGGCCTTGAGGCCGATGGGCGTGGCGGCGTTGTCGAGGCCCAGGCCGTTGGCGGCAAAGTTGAGGGTGATGAGGCCGATGGCCGGATGGCCCGCCGGGACTTCGGGCATCAGGCGCAGGAACAGCGGGCCCAGCGCCTTGGCCAGCCACTCGACGATCCCGGCCTTCTCGGCGATCCGCAGAAATCCCAGCCACAAGGTCAGGGTACCGAACAGCAGGACCATGACCTCCACCGACAGCTTGGCCATGGCGAAGATACTTTCCACCATCGCCGCGAAGATCCCGGCATTGCCACCGATCAACCACTGCGCCAGCGCCGATACGGCTGCCACGATGAAGAAGCCAAGCCACAGGCCATTGAGCATCAGTTAAATCCCCCGAAGAATGCCGCGAATGATAGCGGGGTCGCCAGAAACGACAAACCCCGGATTTCTCCGGGGTTTGTTTGTTACTGCGAGCAGAGGCCCAATGTGGGAGCGGGCTTGCTCGCGAAGGCGGTGGGTCGGTCAACATAGATGTTGAATGTACCGGCCTCTTCGCGAGCAAGCCCGCTCCCACAAGGGATATTGCATCAGCCTTTGGAAATTTCACCGGCCGGCAATTTTTCCTTGCTGCGCCAGTGCGGCAGGGAGTTCCAGTAGCGCTCGCCCTTGGCGTCGTCGTACATGCCTTCCCAGCGGGAGATAACCAGCACGGCCAGCGCATTGCCGATCACGTTCAGTGCGGTACGGGCCATGTCCATGATGCGGTCGACACCGGCGATGAACGCCAGGCCTTCCAGCGGAATACCCACGCTGCCCAGGGTGGCCAGCAGCACCACGAAGGACACGCCCGGTACGCCGGCGATACCTTTGGAGGTGACCATCAGGGTCAGTACCAGCAGCAGTTGCTGGCTGATCGACAGGTCGATGCCGTAGAGCTGGGCAATGAAGATCGCCGCGATGCTCTGGTACAGGGTCGAACCGTCGAGGTTGAACGAGTAACCGGTCGGCACCACGAAACTGCAAATGGCTTTCGGCGCGCCGTAGGCTTCCATCTTCTCGATCACGCGCGGCAGCACGGTTTCGGAACTGGCGGTGGAGTAAGCCAGCACCAGCTCATCCTTGAAGATGCGCATCAGCTTGATCACCGAGAAGCCGAACAGCTTGGCGATCAGGCCCAGCACCACAAAGGCGAAGAAGGCAATGGCGAAGTAAACCAGCACCACCAGTTTGGCCAGTGGCAGCAAGGAGGCAAAACCGAAGTTGGCCACGGTCACCGCGATCAGGGCGAACACGCCGATCGGGGCGTAGTTCATGATCATGTGGGTGACTTTGAACATGCTTTCCGACACGCCCTGAAACATCTTCACCAGCGGTTCGCGCAGGTCCGATTGCAAGCTCGACAGACCGAGGCCGAACAACACGGAGAAGAAGATGATCGGCAGCATCTCGCCGCGGGCCATGGCCGCGAAGATGTTCGACGGGATGAGGTTGAGGATGGTTTCGATGAACGCGTGTTCATGCTGAACTTCGGCGGCGGTCGCCTGGTACTTGGAAATATCCACGGTACCCAGGGTGCTCATGTCGATGCCGGTGCCCGGATGGACCACGTTGGCCAGCACCAGACCGACCAGGATGGCGATGGTGGTGACCACTTCGAAGTAGAGGATGGTCTTCAGACCGATGCGCCCGAGTTTCTTCGCGTCGCCGACGCCGGCAATACCGACCACCAGCGAAGAGATGACGATCGGGATCACGATCATCTTGATCAGACGGATAAAGATATCGCCCGCAGGTTGCAGGACGTTGCTGATCCACCAGGCTTTTTCGGCACTGAAATGGTTGAGCAGCGCACCGATTGCAATCCCCAATACCAGACCGATGAGGATCTGCCAGGCGAGGCTAAGCTTTGCCTTCTTCATATCATTACCCTTACTTCAGTTTGACTCGGGCAGATGCGCGAACTGGAACGCTCAGTGGCGGAAAAGTCTGTGCATCTGCCCCCGTATAAGGTGCCCGCAAGCGCGTATTTACGGCTCTTCGGCAGGCGAAAAAAGGCGCAACTATTCCGATGCAAGGAAGCGACGTCTAATGCCGTAAACGCCTACCCTATGCCGAATCGGCATGAGCTTTTTCAAATGAAACTGGCGTCCCAACCGGTTCGAATACGACATTTCGGCAGGCATAAGTGCCGTGAACCGGCCATTTCAGAGCAGGTTGGTTATTTTTTAAACAGTTGAATTCATGGCAAAACTTGGGAAAAAGCCTACGTTTGATAGCGAAAACTCTCGCGTCGAAAGTCGGAGGTTTCTCGATATACGGTCGTGAAGAAACACCGCGAAACGGTTTTGCGGGGAATATGCAGCAGAGGGGAATGAACGGAGTGCTCTAGATCAACGTTTTGCACGTTGAAGCTCTCCGCAAGTCCGTCGAGCCTCTGGGGGCCGGCGAACCTGCGTCGCAGCTTTACTGACCTGACCCGGCCCTTGCGCAAGCACTCCATGTGCCCGTAGGTCACTCCGACCCTGAAACAGTCAGAACGTCCCGACCCCTTGGTCATGCGCCTGCCTTCCTCGGGTGGCGCACTGGAAAGAAGCAAGTCTGCTCCTCTCATGTTTCAAACTCAGTACCAGTTCGGATCTTTCTTGAGTTGTTCCATCAACAGGTCCTGCATGCCCTGATTCGGCTTCCCGAGGAAGCGGTAGTCGGCATGTCGCGTGGGTGACTTGTCGGCGGGCAAGCCCGCAGGCACTTCGACCAACATCGCGTAGGCGTCCTTTTTGTCGAAACTGAATGCCACGATCAAGCGTTTGTTCAGGCACGTCTTCTGTGCTTCGCACAGTGGCCCGACCAGATACTTGTCGCCATCCTCCTGGACGGCATTCATTTGCTCGGCATCGCCCGTGAGGTTCATCACCCATTCCGGCAGTCGTTCTTCCTTCTTTACGACTTTGGTCCAGGTTTCACGGTACTGCGGGTCCGAGTTCAACAACTCGTTGGCCCGCGTCTGGCCATCATTGGCCGCCATCGCCATGGCACTACCGCCCAGAAGCAGGGCGGCTGCCAGTGTCTTAAACAGAACGCTCATATTCAGCCTCGACCGCGACGGCCGAAGAAGAACGAAGCAACAAACATCACCAGGAACACGACAAAGAGAATCTTGGCGATACCCGTGGCGGTGCCCGCGATACCACCGAAGCCCAGTACGGCGGCGATGATGGCAATGATCAAGAATGTAATTGCCCAGCTCAACATGGTGATTCTCCTTACGTTTCTATTTAAAGGTATGTCTGGTGGTGCTTTTCCCGGCGCATCAGTCGCGCCAAGTTCGGTTCTTTAGAACACCCAACGTTCCTGACGGGGCATCTGATCCGCAGGCTGAGCCTGGTCGACGTCCATCATTCGCATCGGGGCGCTGTCCGCGAGGTTGCTGCTGACGGCGCTGAAGTGGGTCTGGGTGGCGTGTTGAATCGACAAGCGTGGAGCCTCTGGCTGCTGGCTCTGTTCCCAACGGGCGAATTGCTGGCCGCCGATCAACGTGATCGAAAGGGCGAGCATCGCGAACAAACCCTGCTGGATATGCAGTGGCGAGATCAGTTGGGCGGCACGTTGGCGATTCATCCTGTAGCTCCTCCACCGGGGTGGTCGTCTTGTTAAGAGCGCTCATTCCATGAATGCCCTGCGTTAATCAGACTATTGCAGTCTGCATGCCAGCTTTTCGCATGAAAAAAACCCAATAAAATCAACGGGTTATATATGTGATGAAAATCGTTCCACACGCATCCTGCACGATGGGGCCCTGACGGTCGTGCGTAATGCACGAAAGATTCGGAGGAACTTTCAAATTTTTTGAATTGCGAAGAGGGCGCGGATGTCAGAGGTTCAAGCAGGCAATCGCCGAAATCTTGGATTTTTGATAAAAAATCAACGAAATCAGGCTATTAACCAGAAGGGCAGCAGATAGCTACACTGCCGGGGCTGGAATGGATCAGAATCAACCATGCAACTTGCCCGATTTTCTCGGGCCTAACCAAAATCATTCAGTAAGGAGCGTAGGAAAATGGAATCAGCCGCTGAGCATCAAGGCCGCATTCTGCTGGTAGACGACGAGTCCGCCATCCTTCGTACCTTCCGTTATTGCCTCGAAGACGAAGGCTATACCGTCGCCACCGCCAACAGCGCCGCCCAGGCCGATGCACTGTTGCAGCGTCAGGTGTTCGACCTGTGCTTCCTGGATTTGCGTCTGGGTGAGGACAACGGCCTCGATGTATTGGCGCAGATGCGCATTCAGGCGCCGTGGATGCGGGTTGTTATCGTCACCGCGCATTCCGCCGTGGACACCGCCGTCGATGCGATCCAGGCCGGCGCCGCCGATTACTTGGTCAAACCCTGCAGCCCGGATCAATTGCGTCTGGCCACCGCCAAGCAACTGGAAGTGCGCCAACTCTCGGCGCGTCTTGAAGCCCTCGAAGGCGAAGTGCGTAAAACCAAGGACGGGCTGGATTCCCACAGCCCGGCCATGAAAGTTGTGCTTGAGACGGCCCGCCAAGTGGCCGGCACCGACGCGAATATCCTGATTCTCGGCGAGTCCGGGACCGGTAAAGGTGAACTGGCCCGGGCGATTCACGGCTGGAGCAAGCGCGAGAAGAAATCCTGCGTGACCATCAACTGCCCATCGCTGACCGCCGAATTGATGGAAAGCGAACTGTTCGGCCACAGCCGTGGCGCCTTCACCGGTGCCAGTGAAAGTACGCTGGGTCGGGTCAATCAGGCGGATGGCGGTACGTTGTTTCTGGACGAGATCGGCGACTTTCCGCTGACGTTGCAACCCAAGTTGCTGCGTTTTATTCAAGACAAGGAATACGAGCGGGTCGGCGATCCGGTCACCCGTCGCGCTGATGTGCGGATTCTTGCGGCCACCAACCTCAATCTTGAAGACATGGTCCGGGACGGTCGTTTCCGCGAAGACTTGCTCTATCGCCTGAACGTCATCACTTTGCACCTGCCGCCATTGCGCGAACGCAGCGAAGACATCCTGACCCTGGCCGATCGTTTCCTGGCGCGTTTCGTCAAGGAATACGCGCGTCCGGCCCGGGGTTTCAGCGATGAGGCCCGGGAAGCGCTGCTCAGCTATCGATGGCCGGGCAATATTCGAGAGCTGCGTAACGTGGTGGAGCGGGCGAGCATTATTTGTCCGCAGGAGCGCGTCGAGATCAGCCACTTGGGCATGGCCGAACAACCGGCAAACAATTCGCCGCGAGTCGGTGCCGCGCTGAGTCTGGATGAGCTGGAAAAAGCCCACATCGGTGCCGTGCTGGCCACCGCCGGAACCCTGGATCAGGCGGCGAAGACGCTGGGCATCGACGCCTCGACCCTGTATCGCAAACGCAAGCAGTACAACCTGTGAGCAACATCCGATGAAACTGGCGATGAAGTTGCGGACCCGGCTGTTCCTGAGTATTTCCGCCCTCATCACCGTCGCGCTGCTCGGGCTGTTGCTCGGGCTGATCAGCGTGATGCAGATGGCGGGCAATCAGGAAGTGCTGGTCCGGAATAACTTCGTCACCCTCGACCTGGGCTTGAAACTGCGCCAGACCCTCGGTGATCAACTGATCATCATGCTCAGCGAAAAGCCGGATACTGCGCAGTTCGAAGCGTCGAGGCAGCATTACTTTGAACTGCTCGATGAAGGCATCGCCCATGAGCAAGGGGTCGTGGAAGGCCAATATGGTTTCCAGCAGGCCAAGGCCGATTACCAGAGCTTTCTTCAGGCCCTGGACCTGTCCCACGATCCTGCCCGTGCACTGACGGGCAACGACGACGTCACGGCCAAATTCAATCAGCTGCGCAACGGTTTGATTGCCGAACACAAGCGCGCGCTGGACAACATCAACGACACCCAGCGCAAGGCCCGTGACCGGGCGCTGCTGATCGCTGGCCTGCTGGGGTTAGTCGGGCTGGCGGTGCTGATCATCGGCTTCATCACCGCCCATGCGATTGCCCGCCGTTTCGGCGCGCCGATCGAGGCGCTGGCCCAGGCTGCGGACAATATTGGCCAAGGCAATTTCGAAGTGACCCTGCCGATTTCCTCGGCCGAGGAAATGAACCAGCTGACCAAGCGTTTCGGGATCATGGCCGAGGCCCTGCGCGAACATCAGGCGACCAATGTTGACGAGTTGCTGGCCGGTCAGCAGCGCTTGCAGGCGGTGCTCGACAGCATCGACGACGGCTTGCTGATGATCGACCGCGAAGGGCATCTGGAACACCTTAACCCGGTGGCGCAGCGTCAATTGGGCTGGGACACCGACCGTCTCGGCCAGGGGTTGGGTTCGGCGCTCGAACGTCCGGAGCTGGATGCACAACTGCAATTGGTCTTGCGTGGCGGCACTCTGGAGCGGGCGCCGGAAGACCTGAGTGTCGAAGTCGATGGCGAGTCGCGGCTGTTGACCTACAGCCTGACCCCGGTCAGCCATACCCAAGGGCATATTCTCGGCGCGGTGATGGTGTTGCATGACGTCACCGAACAGCGGGCATTCGAACGGGTGCGCAGTGAGTTTGTGTTGCGTGCTTCCCATGAATTGCGCACGCCGGTCACCGGCATGCACATGGCGTTCGGCCTGTTTCGCGAACGGGCGAAATTTCCCCCGGACTCCCGCGAAGCGGACTTGCTCGATACCGTGAACGAAGAAATGCAGCGCTTGATGCAGCTGATCAACGACTTGCTGAACTTCTCCCGCTATCAGAACGGCTTGCAGAAACTGACGCTTGGGCCGTGCGTCATCGAGGACTTGCTGGAGCAGGCTCAAGGTCGATTTGCCGGGGAGGCTGCGCAGAGGGGCATCGACTTGCTGGTGGAAGTGCAGGGGCCGCTGCCGCGCTTGCAGGCGGACCAGGCGCAACTGGATCGAGTGCTCGACAACCTGATCGACAATGCCTTGCGTCACACCGCCCAGGACGGGCAGATCCGTTTGCAGGCCCGACGCCACGGCGAGCGCGTGATTATCAGCGTCGAGGACAACGGCGAAGGCATCGCTTACGGCCAGCAAGGGCGGATTTTCGAGCCGTTCGTACAAGTGGGCCGCAAAAAGGGCGGCGCTGGACTCGGCCTGGCGTTGTGCAAGGAAATCGTGCAATTGCACGGCGGGCGGATGGGGGTTTATTCGCGGCCGGGGCAGGGCACGCAGTTCTACATGGCGCTGGCGGTATAACGCGTTTTTACGCTTCGTCATCCAGACGACGGCCCGCCAGCCGTCGACCACGGGTAATCAGTTCGATGAACTGCACCGCGCTCAGCGCATGGGCGAACAGCCAGCCCTGACCGAACTTCACGCCTTCGCTGCTCAGGAACGCCGCCTGGGCTTCATGCTCGATGCCTTCGGCGATTACCTTGAGTTGCAGAGCCTGGGCCATGTGAATGATGTGCGGTGCCACGCCACTGCTGGCGGCGTCATGGCCCAAGGCATCAATAAAGGCCTTGTCGATTTTCAGGCAATCCACCGGCAGGGTTTGCAGGTAGGCCAGGCTGCAATAGCCGGTGCCGAAGTCATCGATCAGCACCTGATGCCCGACATCGCGCAAGGACTGCAGGTTTTCCCGGGCCACCACCACGTCGACCAATCCGCGTTCGGTCACCTCAAAGGCAATCTGTTTGGCCGCGACCCGGTGCAAGGTCAGCAGTCGCGCCATCACCTGGCCGATACGCGGCACCATCACATCGCAAGCCGCGAGGTTGACCGAGATGTACAGCTGCGGATTGGCTCGTAGCAGTTGGCCCAACTGTTCAAGCAGGCGCTGCAAGACGAAGTCGGTCATCTGGCGAATCTGCCCGGTGTTTTCCGCCATCGGGATAAACAGATCGGGGCTGGTCAGCGTGCCGTCCGGCCTGCGCCAGCGCAGCAGGGCTTCAGCACCGACGCAGTTACGGCTATCGAGGTCGAAGATCGGTTGATACAACACCTGCAATTCGCCACGGCGTATCGCGCCTTGCAGTTCTGCGTCCAGCGATTGACGCTGACGCACCAGCAGGAACACCAGGATGCCGACGATAATGCCCAGCGCCAGGCTCGCCGGCAGCAGCCACCACCAGACTGTCGGTACATGCATGGCGGTACGCGGCGTGATCAGCACCAACTGATACTCCGGGTTGTTGGTGGGCATGCGGTAAATCAACCGGGTTTGGGTCACTTGCAGCGCACCACTGCTGGTCGGTGGCCAGGGTTCCGTGGGTGGCCAGGCCTGGTCGGCACCCAACACCGGAATCGCCCGCTTCCCATGATCAAGTACCACCAACAGGCTGCTGCCCGGCGAGAGATCGACCATGTCAGTCAAATGCCCGCGAGAGGTTGCCACGCGGAAATTGCCTCGACTGAGCATCAGCGCGGCGCGGTTTTCATCGGGTTCGGTGGTGGTGTTCAGCCAGTAGCTGTAGGTGGGACCTCTGAGGTCCGCCGGTCGAATCATCGCCAGCCCTTCCTGGCGAGGGCGATTGGAGCAAATTCGGTTCCCTTCCATAAATGCGGCTTCGTAGACGAAGCGGTAGCTGAAGCTGATCTGCTGCAAGGTGGCGATCATTTCATCGTTGCACGTTCGCAGCGGCTGGGCTTCCAGGTCATCCAGGCTTTCGCGCAGTTGCCCGAACATCTGCTCAAGACGAGCGAGAAAGCGCTCGCCCTGGGCGTTCATTTCCCGGCTTTCGTTTTGCTCGACCTGATTCATCGCGATAAACAGACTGCCGGCCATCAGCAGGGTTGCGCTCAAGGCAGCAGCCAGCATCGCCAAAAACCATGGGCGATAGAACCAACTACGCAACCTCTCTCGAGTAGCAGCCATTTTGGAACATCCGAAGAATTACCAATGAGTTATAGCTGCTGATTGAGAAAAAGCCCGGACCGTCGGGCGGGCGTCATTATTTTGTCTGATTGAGCACCAGAAGCATGGCTGCGGTTTGCGCATCCGGGGTGCCATCGAATCGGGAAGGGCGGTAATGCATCTGGAAGGCGGCCAGTACGTGCCGCGTCGCCACATCCAGTTCGCCCGTCTGCGGCGTCGCGTAGCCCAGGCGCGCGAGTTCTTCCTGGAACCAGCCGATGCTCGGCAGCTCGGCCGCGAACTGCACTTGGCGGTTGGCGACGGCTTGTTCGTTCGGCCAGATGCCCAAGCCTTCAGCGGCCAGGCGTTTCCAGGGGAACAGCGGGCCAGGGTCAAGTTTGCGCAGCGGGGCGATGTCGCTATGACCGATGATATGCCGAGGGCTGATGCCATTGCGTTTGCTGATGTCCTTGAGCAGGACGATCAAGGATTGCACCTGAGCTTCGCTGTACGGATACCACAGGCGGCCCGTCGGGGTGTCGCGGAAACCCGGATTGACGATCTCTATACCAATGGAGCTGGAGTTCAGCCAGGTCCGGCCTTGCCACTCGCTTTCCCCGGCGTGCCAGGCGCGAAGGTTTTCATCCACCAGTTTGTAGATGGTTGCGCCCTTGTCATCACCGATCAGGTAGTGAGCACTGACCTCGCCATGGGTCAGCAACTGCAGCGAACGCTCCAGGGATGCGTTGGTGTAGTGCACCACCACGAACTGCACGCGGCTGTCGAAGTTGGCAGAAGGGTGGCTGGTGTCGAAACGTGGCCCGCTGGCACAACCGGCCAGCAGCAGAAGCGACACAACGAGAGCAAGAAATTTCATGGTAGAGGGCAGTACACGCGAGACGATAATGCAACAGTGTAACGTAATGCCTCGGGCGATGATGGCAAAAGAGCCGCTTTAAACAAAATGGAACAATTGCCCGTCAGCCCAGTTCCACGCGATTGCGTCCGGCGTTTTTCGCCCTGTACAGCGCCTGATCGGCTCTTTTAAGCACCATATCGCTGTGTTCGCCAGGTTTGAATGCCGCCAGCCCCATGGAAATGGTGACAGTCACTCGCTCACCCTTGAAGTGAAACGGGCAGGCTTCAATCGAAGCGCGCAGGGTTTCCAGCAGTTTTGTCCCGACCGCCGGCACCGTCGACGGCATCAACAGCACGAACTCTTCACCGCCGAAGCGGGCAATGAAGTCTGAGCCGCGCAGGCGTTTGCGCAGCACACTGGCGATGATCTTCAGCACCTTGTCGCCCGCCAAGTGGCCGTAGTTATCGTTGATGCGTTTGAAATGGTCGAGGTCGAGCATGGCCAGCATCAGTGTGTTGCCGTGTTGCTGCCACTCAGCGATTTCGTGCTCCAGCCGTTCGCTCCAGGCCGCGCGGTTAGGCAGGCCGGTCAGCGGGTCGATCAGTGCTTTTTGCCGCTGTTCTTCAAGGTGTTCGCGATAGCCCAGGGCTTCCTGCTCCATGTGCGCAACCCGCTCGGCCAGGCCTTGCAGGCGGGCGGCGACTTCCTGCTCACGTTCATCCCGCTGTTTCTGATGCTGATCCATAGTGCCCAGCAGGCCTTCAAGATGGTTTTCCAGAACGTGCTTGAGGTCCTCCAGATCGGCCGCGTCCTGCATGCTGGTTTGCAGCCCGTCGACCTGCTCGCGAATCTGCGTGTCCATCTCCCGCGCGGCGGAGCGGTTATCGGCATGGCCGGCGCTGGCGGCTTGCAGGTTGCTCTGGAACGACTCGAGGCGCTCGTTGAGTTGCTGCAAGTACGCTTCGAATTCGTGCTGGCCGCTGTCGGTGATCGCCAGCATCAAGGTGGCCAGATCGTCGAGGATCGGTAGCAACTCGTACCAGTTCAAACCGTTTTGCAGACGCTCGCGCATGGCTTCGGCTTGCGGGCGATGGCGTTCCGGTAGCGTCAGGTCGTCGAGCAGGCCCAGCAGCGTCTCTTCGATGTGCGTGGCCACGGAGCTGTAGGAAGGCTCCGGTGAATCCGGCAGCGCATAGAGGATGTCTTGCTCGGGGTGTTCCGGGTCGATGGCGGCCAGTGCCTGGGCCATGACGGGAGGCAAGGGCAGGGTATCGAGGAATACCGGTGTTTCTGGATTGGCCGCCGGAATCAGTTCGTCTGGATTGACGGCTGGTTGAACGTCAACGACAGGCGCGATGGTGGATGCCGTCGGTGCCATGGGATGTTCAGGGGTTGGCTGTGGCGATGGTGTTTGGGCGTGTGCTGCCTGCGGCTCTACGACAGTAGGGACAAACGCTACAATCTCCGGCTCGGGTGATGGCTGCGGTGCCAGTGGCTCCGGAATGGCGACGGTCGACGCTACTTCGGCTGTTGGCGCCTTTGTTTGCGGCGCGCTGGCGACTGGGGCGAGTTCGGCCTTCGTTTGTGGCGGTGCCTCGGCAACGGGTGCAGAAACGGGTTGTTGGGCCAGCGCCTGTACGGCGGGGGCAGCGACCTGTGTCGCTGACTCTTCCGCTTCCCGGCTGCCGAACAACCGCTGCAACAAGCCTGGGCGTCCGGGTTCGGCAGGGTTCTCCAATTGGTTCAGGGCTTTGCCTTGCAAGCCGCTCAGTTCGCTGAGCAGCAATGGAATCTCACGAGCCTGGCCGACGCGTCCATCCAGTTGCTTGGCGAAGGCCTTGAGTGGTCGGCTGACTTCCCGGGGCAGTGGCAGGGCCTGGAGCTGCGTGACCAGCGCATTCAGTGCGGCGCTGACTTGATCAACCCGGGTTTCGCGGCGCTGTTCGGAGTCGAGTACGGCTTTTTCCAGGCGTGGCAGCAGCGCGGCGAGGCCGGCGTCCATGTCATCGGTGCGCACGACTTCGCGCATTTCCTTCATGCACAGGTCAACAGCGCGGTCGGTGCCCTCGGCGGCCAGGGTGCTGCGCACCAGCCCGCGACGCAACAGATCGAGCCGGGCATCCCAGCGACGCTCGAGCTTCTCCTGTTGTTCAATGCTTTTGAGGTACTTCTCTTTCCAGCGCTGTGCTTCGTCGCTCATTCATGGGATCCGCGAGGGGCAGGACTCAACGCGGGGAATGCATCGGCCGTGAGCGAACCCGGCAGACGAATCTCTACCGCGACCGGCAGGTGATCGGAAATCGGATGTGCCAGCACTTCGACCTTTTCCAGGGTCAGGGTCGGGCTGAGCAGGATATGGTCCAGGCAACGCTGCGGGCGCCAGCTAGGGAACGTCGCTTCCAGTTGCGGTGCCAGCAGGCCGAGGTCGCGCAGCGGGGAGCTTTGCAGCAAGTCACTGGCGTGGGTATTCATGTCGCCCATCAGCACTTGGTGTTTGTAACCACCGATCAACTCGCGGATGTAGGCCAGTTGCAGGCTGCGCACGCGGGCGCCGAGGGCCAGGTGCATCATCACGACGACCAGCGCCTCCGGACCTTCGCCGAAACGCACCAGGATCGCGCCACGACCCTTGGGCCCCGGCAACGGGTGGTCTTCAATCGCCCACGGGCGCAGACGGCTGAGTACGCCATTGCTGTGCTGGCCGAGGCGACCGAGATTGCGATTGAGTTGTTGATACCAGTAAGGGAAAGCGCCCAGTTGGGCCAGGTGTTCGACCTGATTGACGTAGCCTGATCGCAGGCTGCCGCCATCGGCTTCCTGCAAGGCGACCAAATCGAAGTCGCCCAGCAGATTGCCGATCTTTTGCAGGTTGTCGGCACGCCCGGTGTGCGGCAACAAGTGTTGCCAGCCACGGGTCAGGTAGTGCCGATAGCGCTCGGTACTGATGCCGACCTGGATATTGAAGCTGAGCAAACGCAGACGGCTGTCTGCGGGCAGGCCCGTCGATTCCAGATGATGCGTGTTGACCTGCGGTTCATGCAGGCCAACGACGCGTTCAGTACCCCAGCGGCGCATGGCAGGGGCCGCGCTTAGTTGGCGGCAGCCTTGTTAGCCGCTCGCTCTTTGTCGACCAGTTTGTCGGCCAGTTGCAGGGCTTGTTCGGCACCGCCGGCGGAACCCACGTCAAAGCGATACTTGCCGTTGACGATCATGGTTGGAACGCCGGAGATTTCGTACTTCTTCGCCAGCTCTTTGGCCTGGACAATCTTGCCCTTGATGGCGAAGGAGTTGAAGGTGGCCAGGAACTTGTCCTTGTCGACGCCTTGGGTGGCGAGGAATTCGGCCATTTCTTGCGGATCGGTCAGGCGTTTGTGTTCTTTCTGGATCGCGTTGAAGACTGCCGCGTGAACCTTGTTCTCGACGCCCATGGCTTCCAGGGTCAGGAACATCTGGCCGTGAGCGTCCCAAGGGCCGCCGAACATGGCTGGAATACGCACGAAGTTGACGTCGGAAGGCAGTTTCTCAACCCACGGATTGATCACAGGCTCAAAAGCGTAGCAGTGCGGGCAGCCGTACCAGAACAGCTCCACGACTTCGATCTTGCCTGGGACAGCCACTGGAACCGGGTTGGTCAGTTCGACGTAAGGCGCCGCGGGTGCTTCGGCGGCCTGGACGTTCATGCCGAACAGGCTGGCAGCGACGAGTGCGGCGCTGATGATCAGATTACGCATGCTTTACTCCTGGACAAATTAGGTCGCCTCGCGCGACCTGTTTTCAGACAGGTCCTGGCGGGCTTGAGTTCTGTAGTGTAACGGCAGCGGCCACAAAAAAGGGCGGCCTGAGCCACCCTTTTTATACTTGCTGCGACGGATTAATAGAGCGTTAACGTTGCAGGAGATGTACGCCTCGCGTAACGCCCGATTTACCAGTCTTAGTGCAGGCCTTGAATGTAGCTGGACACCGCTGCGATGTCTTCGTCGCTCAGGCGTTTGGCGATGGTCTGCATGGTTTTGGTGTCGCCGTCGTTGCTGCGGCCACCTTCTTCCTTGCGGAAATCGGTCAGTTGCTTGGCCACATATTGAGCGTGCTGGCCACCCAGGTGCGGGAAGCCGGCTGCTGCGTTACCCGCGCCATTTGGCGAATGGCAGCCGGTGCAGGCGGGCAGGCCCTTGGCCAGGTCGCCGCCACGGAACAGTGCTTCACCGCGAGCCACGACTTTAGGGTCGGCGGCGCCAACGCTGCCTTTCTGGCTGGCGAAGTAGGCGGCGATATCGGCCAGGTCCTGATCGCTCAGGTTGGTCAGCAGGCCGGTCATTTCGAGTACCGTGCGTTTGCCGGACTTGATGTCGTGCAACTGCTTGTTCAAATAACGCTCGCCCTGACCTGCCAGTTTCGGAAAGTTAGGCGCCATGCTATTGCCATCCGGGCCATGACAGGCGCCACAGACTGCGGCTTTCGCCTGGCCAGCTGTTGCATCACCTGCAGCATGGGCAACGCCGGAGATCCCCACGGTCAACAGCAGACTCACGATCAATTTGTTCATCAGCTAATCCAACTACGGCTAAGGGTTAAAGAGTTATGGGCCGGGTTTACTCGCTCATCCAGTGGATGATGGCTTGGTAATCCTCGGCACTGCAGTCCATGCACAAACCACGCGGCGGCATCGCCTTGAAACCCTGGGTCACGTGTTGCACCAGCGTCTCCATACCTTTCGCCAACCTCGGCGTCCAAGCTTCCTGATCGCCCTTTTGAGGCGCCATGGGTAGTTGGCCGGAATGACAGGCACCACAAACACGGTTGTACACAGCTTCCGGATCCTGTGTAGCCTGAGCGCTGTAAAGCGGCATCAAGACACCGGCAGCTAGCAGCCATTTCGTCATAAAACGACCTTTTCAGGGTAGAGAGCGTTCTGCGTTCTAATGCGCAATCAAGGTCAATCGCTCTCGTGAACTTCATCCTACGCTGGGACAAAGCGCACACAAAATCTGCGGCATTATATACTGGCGCTACTGAAACGGAAACGACACCGCTTGCCGCGTCCATTCCCGGCGCCGCCCACATCGGAAATCCCATGCAACTCAAGAACCCCATCCTCGGCCTGTGCCAACAGTCCACCTTCATGCTCAGCGCTGCCAAAGTCGACCAATGTCCGGACGACGAAGGCTTTGAAGTAGCCTTCGCCGGGCGTTCCAACGCCGGTAAATCCAGCGCGCTGAACACCCTGACTCACGCCAGCCTGGCGCGGACCTCGAAAACTCCGGGTCGCACGCAGTTGTTGAACTTCTTCAAGCTAGACGATGATCGGCGTCTGGTCGACCTGCCGGGCTACGGTTATGCAAAAGTCCCTATTCCATTGAAGCTGCACTGGCAGCGTCACCTGGAAGCTTATCTGGGCGGTCGCGAGAGTTTGAAAGGTCTGATTCTGATGATGGACATCCGTCATCCAATGACCGACTTCGACTTGCTGATGCTCGATTGGGCGGTCGCCGCTGGCATGCCGATGCACATTTTGCTGACCAAAGCAGACAAGCTGACCTACGGCGCGGCGAAAAACGTCCTGCTCAAGGTGCAGGCGGATATTCGTAAAGGTTGGGGTGATGCGATCAGCATCCAGTTGTTCTCGGCGCCAAAACGCATGGGCCTGGAAGACGCCTACACTGTATTGGCAGGCTGGATGGAATTGGCGGACAAGGGCGCTGAGATTGCCCCGAGTGCTGAATAGGACTTTTCTACAGGCAAAAAAAACCCCGGACTTCGTATGGGGAGGGGGAAGTTCCGGGGTTCAAGTTCCGGACCGCTAGGGCGGGGTCCAGATATCTGCCAACACTTAACACAACATAGGAGCATTGAAGGGCTTCACCAGCCATTCAGTAACTCTGAGTGGCAGTTCACCAGATTAGTTCAGAAATTTTTCAAATGCCTTTGGAATAACCCAGCGCATTTTTCGAACTAAGCGCCCTTCGCCCTTCTGCCGCGGCACTATGCCGCAGCAGAAGTCGTCTTTCAGACGGCTCAGTGAGCCTCATCCCAGTTATTGCCGACCCCGACTTCGACCAGCAACGGCACGTCCAGCTTCACGGCGTTGCTCATGTGCGCGCGAATTTCTTCACGCACCTGGTCGACCAGGTCCTCACGCACTTCTAGCACCAGTTCATCGTGTACCTGCAGGATGACTTTGGCGTCCAGGCCTGACGACGTCAGCCAGTTATCCACCGCCACCATGGCTTTCTTGATGATGTCGGCCGCGGTGCCTTGCATCGGGGCGTTGATCGCGGTGCGTTCGGCACCTTTGCGCAGGGCCGGGTTTTTCGCGTTGATCTCCGGCAGGTACAGGCGACGACCGAAAATGGTTTCGACGAAGCCCTGCTCGGCGGCCTGGGTGCGGGTGCGCTCCATGTACTCCAGCACGCCGGGGTAACGGGCGAAATATCGGTCGATGTACGCCTGGGACTGCTTGCGATCGACGCCGATCTGCTTGGCCAGGCCAAATGCGCTCATGCCGTAGATCAGGCCGAAGTTGATCGCCTTGGCGCTGCGCCGCTGGTCGGTGGTGACCTCTGTCAGTTCAACCCCGAAGACCTCGGCCGCCGTGGCTTTGTGCACGTCCAGGTCGTTGCGGAAGGCGTGCAGCAAGCCTTCGTCCTTGGCCAGGTGCGCCATGATCCGCAGTTCAATCTGCGAGTAGTCCGCCGCCAGCAGTTTGTAGCCTTTCGGCGCCACGAATGCCTGACGAATCCGCCGGCCTTCGGCGGTACGAATCGGGATGTTCTGCAGGTTTGGATCACTGGACGACAAACGACCGGTGGCCGCAACAGCCTGGTGATACGAGGTGTGAATCCGCTGGGTGCGCGGGTTGATCTGCTCCGGCAAGCGATCGGTATAAGTGCTTTTCAGCTTGCTCATTGAGCGGTACTGCATCAGTACTTTGGGCAGCGTGAAATCCTGGTCGGCCAGTTCCGCCAGCACGGCTTCGGCGGTTGAAGCCTGGCCCTTGGCGGTTTTGCTAAGGACGGGCAGGCCGAGCTTTTCGTACAGGATCGCGCCCAATTGCTTCGGCGAACCGAGGTTGAATTCTTCGCCGGCGATGGCATACGCCTCACGCTCCAGCTCGACCATTTTCTTGCCCAGCTCGACGCTCTGAATGCCCAGCAGCTCGGCATCGACCAGCGCGCCCTGGCGTTCGATCCGGGCCAGCACCGGCACCAACGGCATTTCGATTTCGCTCAAGACCTTGCTCAAGCTTGGAATCGCGTTGAGCTTTGCCTGCAAGGTCTGATGCAGACGCAAAGTTACATCGGCGTCTTCGGCGGCGTAAGGCCCGGCCAGTTCCAGGGCGATCTGGTCGAATGTCAGCTGCTTGGCGCCCTTGCCGGCGATATCGGTAAAACCGGTGGTGGTGTGATTCAGGTACTTGAGCGCCAGGCTGTCCATGTCGTGGCGGGTCGCGGTGGAGTCCAGCACGTAGGATTCGAGCATGGTGTCGAAGGCGATGCCCTGCACCGTGATGCCGCAACTCTGATCACCGCCGATGGCGCAGTTGGCCAGGATGTTCATGTCGAACTTGGCGTGCTGGCCGACCTTGAGCTTGCTCGGGTCTTCGAGGATCGGTTTCAGCGCCCGCAATACGGTGTCGCGGTCCAACTGTTCGGGCACGCCCATGTAGGAGTGAGTCAGTGGGATGTAGGCCGCTTCGTTGGCCTGAACCGCGAACGACAGGCCCACCAGTTTTGCCTGTTGCGCATCGATACCGGTGGTTTCGGTATCGAAGGCGAACAGTTTGGCGTCGTTCAGCTTCTGCAACCAGAGATCGAAATCCGCCTGGGTGAGAATGGTTGTGTACTTGAGTTCAGCCGCGACGGCCGCTACTTCAGCGACAGGCGCGACGACTTCCTGGCCGGAGCGCTTGGCATCGCGCTGGTTGTCTTCGAACCAGCTCTTGAACTCCAGCAGGGTGTAGAGCTCGGCGAGTTTGTCGTGATCCGGCTGGCCCATTTGCAGGTCATCGAGGCCAATGTCCAGCGGCACGTCGATCTTGATGGTCGCGAGCTTATAGGAGAGGAATGCCATCTCCTTGTGCTCTTCGAGCTTGGCCGGCAGGGTCTTGGCGCCGCGAATCGGCAAGGTTGGAACGATGTCGAGCTGCGCGTAGAGCTCGGTCAAACCGCCATTCACGCCTACCAAAAGGCCAGACGCGGTCTTCGGACCGATACCCGGAACGCCCGGAATGTTGTCGGACGAATCGCCCATCAGCGCCAGATAATCGATGATCTGCTCGGGAGCGACGCCGAATTTCTCCTTCACGCCCTCCACGTCCAGCGCGCTACCGGTCATGGTATTGACCAAGGTAATGTGGCCATCGACCAGTTGCGCCATGTCCTTGTCGCCGGTGGAGATCACCACCGGGCGGTCAGCGGCCGCGCTGCTGCGGGCCAGGGTGCCGATCACGTCATCGGCCTCGACGCCTTCGACGCACAACAACGGGAAGCCCAGGGCGATTACGCTCTGGTGCAGCGGCTCGATCTGCACGCGCATGTCGTCGGGCATGCTCGGGCGGTTGGCCTTGTATTCGGCGTACATGTCATCGCGAAAGGTCCCACCCTTGGCGTCGAACACCACGGCGAACGGGCTGTCCGGGTACTGCTTGCGCAGACTCTTGAGCATGTTCAACACACCCTTGACCGCGCCGGTCGGCAGGCCTTTGGAAGTGGTCAGCGGTGGCAGCGCGTGAAAGGCGCGGTACAGGTAAGAAGAACCGTCCACCAGGACGAGGGGGGCTTGGCTCATGAGCACGATCAACCTTTTCGGCGGGTCCGGCGCTAGAATAGCGGGACCGTTGACGACAAAGGGACAAGGTTATCATGCGCACACTAAATCGCCTGTTGCTGGCTGGGTTGTTTGCAACCGTTCCATTGGCTGTCATGGCGGCGGATGACGCGCCGTCGGCGGAGCCGGAAGTCACCATTAACACGCACACGGAAGGCGACAAGGTCATTCAGGAATACAAGAAAGGCGGGTTTACTTACGCCATCAAGGTCACGCCGAAGGTTGGGCCTCCGTATTTCCTGGTGCGCGCGGACGGGACCGATGCGAATTACATCCGCTCGGATCAGCCGGATATGCTGATTCCTGCGTGGGAAATCTTTACCTGGAAGTAGTTTCTTAACTTTAATCGGCGCCGCTTTAATAGCGGCGCCCGAACTGAGCAGTTTTTAACCATGTCTGTGTTTACCCCCCTGGCTCGGCCCGAGCTGGAAACCTTTCTCGCCCCATACGGGCTCGGCCGCCTGCTCGATTTCCAGGGGATTGCCGCCGGTAGCGAAAACACCAATTTCTTTATCAGCCTGGAGCAGGGTGAGTTCGTCCTGACCTTGGTCGAGCGTGGACCGGTTCAGGAGATGCCGTTCTTCATCGAACTGCTGGACGTACTGCATGAGGCCGACCTGCCGGTGCCGTACGCATTGCGCACCACCGACGGCGTGGCCTTGCGTGAACTGGCCGGCAAACCGGCGCTGTTGCAGCCACGCCTGGCCGGCAAGCACATCAAGGACGCCAACGCCCAGCATTGCGCCCAGGTAGGCGAACTGCTCGGCCACCTGCATCTGGCGACCCAGGCCAACATGATCAAGCGCAAGACTGACCGCGGACTGGACTGGATGCTGGAGGAGGGCACGCAGTTGCTTTCGCACCTGAATGCCGAGCAAAGCGACCTGCTGCAACGGGCATTGGACGAAATCACACAGCAGAAGACGAAAATTCTGGCGCTGCCACGAGCCAACATCCACGCCGACCTGTTCCGTGACAACGCGATGTTCGAAGGCACCCACCTGACCGGGTTGATCGACTTCTACAACGCCTGTTCGGGCCCGATGTTGTACGACGTGGCGATTGCCTTGAATGACTGGTGTTCCGACGAACAAGGCGTGATCGACGGTCCGCGAGCCCGGGCCTTGTTGGGCGCGTATGCGGCGCTGCGGCCATTCACCGCTGCCGAGGCCGAGCTGTGGCCGACCATGCTGCGGGTGGCGTGTGTGCGGTTTTGGCTGTCGCGGTTGATTGCGGCGGAGTCGTTCGCCGGGCAGGACGTGTTGATTCACGACCCGATGGAGTTCCAGCAGCGCCTGGCGCAGCGGCAGAAGGTCAGTACGCCGTTGCCTTTCGCCCTTTAAAGGCTTCGCGAGCAAGCCCGCTCCCACAGGGTTAATGCGTCCTTGTGGGAGCGGGCTTGCTCGCGAATAGGGGCAACGCCAATGTCCGGGTCACAACGACTCCAGACACCCCGCCAAATCATTCCCCAACTTCTCAAACACCTGCTCATACCCTTTGGCAGTCGCCGGGGTGTACCCGCCCAACGCATCCAGCTCCGCCAGTTTCACCGGCAGGCCGGCCACCAGGGTTTCCGCCAGGCGCGGGCGCAGCGGTGGCTCGCTGAACACACAAGTCTTGCCGACTTCCTGCAAACGTGTACGCATCGCCGCGACATGCTGGGCGCCCGGCTGCACTTCGGCCGCAACGCTGAACACGCCCGTGTGCTTCAAGCCGTAGGCGTCTTCGAAGTAATCGAACGCTTCGTGGAATACGAAATAAGGTTTGCCCGCGATGCCCGCCAGACGAGCCTTCAAGCGCAGGTCCAAGGCATCCAGACGTTCATCGAACGCCTTGAGATTGCTCTGATAGCGCGGGGCGTTTTCGGGATCGGCAACACTCAGGTCCGCAGCCATTTTCGTGGCGATCACCCGCGCATTGACCGGCGACAGCCACAAATGCGCGTCCAAAGTGCCAGGGCGGTGATCATGGTCATGTTCGTCGGCATCTTCGGCGTGTGACTGACTATCTTCGGCGAAATGCCGCAGTTTCATCCCCGGCAGGTCCTGCACGGCCACGGTTGGCAGCGTACGACCTTTCAGCACGCGGGGCAGGAAACCTTCCATGTCCGGACCGATCCAGTACACCAGGTCCACAGACTGCACCTTCCGTACGTCGGACGGGCGCAGCGCATAGTTATGCGGCGAAGCACCCGGCGGCAGCAGCACTTCCGGAATCGCCACGCCGTCCTGCACCGCAGCTGCAATCAGCTGTAGCGGCTTGATGCTGGTGAGCACTTTGACTTCGGCGTGGGCCGATCCGATCAGCAGGAAACTTGCGACAAATGCGACAAAGATAGAAAAAAGTCGGGACACGATGACCACTCGAAGAGGCGAGAACGGGTAACATAATAACGTCTCTCACAAAACTCGTCGCCGCTCATGCCTAAAACACCGATTGCCAGCCGTCCCCACGACCACTCCCATTGCGTGCATAGCGCATTGTCAGAGGCCGATGCCCTGTGCGCACGTCAAGGCCTGCGCCTGACCGCCTTGCGCCGGCGGGTGCTGGAACTGGTGTGGCAAAGCCATAAACCGCTGGGTGCCTACGACATTCTGGCAGTGCTCAGCGAGCAGGATGGTCGTCGCGCCGCGCCGCCGACCGTGTACCGCGCGCTGGATTTCCTGCTGGAAAACGGCCTCGTGCATCGCATCTCCTCGCTGAACGCCTTCGTCGGCTGCAATCACCCCGAACACGCCCACCAAGGCCAGTTCCTGATCTGCCGCGAATGCCACGCCGCCATCGAGCTGGAACAGAAATCCATCAGCGACGCGATTGTAATCAGCGCCAAGGATGTCGGATTTGTCGTGGAAGCCCAGACCGTTGAAGTGGTCGGGCTCTGCTCGGGTTGCCAGGGGGCTTGATGAGCAACGCGCTGATCCGTCTGGAACAGGTCGCCGTCACGTTTGCCGGGCAAAGCGTGCTGGAAAACATCGATTTGAGTGTCGAGCCGGGGCAAATCGTGACCCTGATCGGCCCCAACGGTGCGGGCAAAACCACCCTGGTGCGCGCGGTCCTTGGCCTGTTGAAGCCGGACAGCGGCAGTGTCTGGCGCAAACCGAAGCTGCGCGTTGGTTACATGCCGCAAAAACTCCACGTCGATCCGACCCTGCCGCTGTCAGTGCTGCGCTTCCTGCGCCTGGTGCCGGGCGTAGATCGGGCGCGGGCCTTGGCGGCACTCAAGGAAGTCGGCGCCGAACAGGTGATCGACAGCCCGGTGCAAAGTGTTTCCGGCGGTGAAATGCAGCGTGTGCTGCTGGCCCGGGCACTGTTGCGTGAGCCGGAACTGCTGGTGCTCGACGAACCGGTACAAGGCGTCGATGTGGCCGGCCAGGCCGAGTTGTACAGCTTGATCACGCGCCTGCGGGACCGTCACGGTTGCGGCGTGTTGATGGTTTCCCACGATCTGCACCTGGTAATGAGCACCACCGACCAGGTGGTTTGCCTGAATCGCCACGTCTGCTGCTCCGGGCACCCGGAACACGTCAGCGGCGATCCGGCTTTCGTCGAGCTGTTCGGAAAGAACGCACAAAGCCTGGCGATTTATCACCATCATCATGACCACGCCCATGACCTGCATGGCTCGGTGGTCAGCGCGGCCCCGTCGGCCAAACCTCACGTTCACGGAGATAGCTGCAAGCATGGCTGATTTTCTGCTCTACGCCCTGCTTGCAGGTCTGGCCCTGGCCCTGGTCGCGGGCCCGTTGGGTTCATTCGTGGTCTGGCGCCGCATGGCTTATTTCGGCGACACCCTGTCCCACGCTGCGTTGCTGGGCGTGGCTTTGGGCTTCTTGCTGGATGTCAGCCCCACGGTGGCCGTCACCGTTGGCTGCTTGCTGCTGGCGGTGTTGCTGGTGACCTTGCAGCAGCGTCAGCCGCTGGCGTCCGACACGCTGTTGGGAATTCTCGCACCGAGCACGCTCTCGCTGGGCCTGGTGGTACTAAGCTTCATGCATGAAGTGCGGATCGACCTGATGGCCTATCTGTTCGGCGACCTGCTGGCGATCAGCCCGACCGATCTGGCCTGGATCCTCGGCGGCAGCGCGGCGGTGCTGGGGTTGCTGGTATCGTTGTGGCGCCCCTTGCTGGCGATCACCGTGCACGAAGAGTTGGCCACGGTGGAAGGCTTGCCGGTGGCGGCGTTACGCCTGACCCTGATGCTGCTGATCGCCGTGGTGATCGCCGTGGCGATGAAAATTGTCGGTGTGTTGCTGATTACTTCGCTGTTGATCATCCCGGCGGCTGCGGCACAACGTCACGCCCGCTCGCCGGAGCAGATGGCACTGGGCGCGAGCCTGCTGGGCATGCTCGCGGTGTGTGGCGGGCTGGCGTTGTCATGGTTCAAGGACACCCCGGCGGGCCCGTCGATTGTGGTGACGGCGGCCGCGCTGTTTCTGCTGAGTTTTGTCCTGCCCCGTCGAGGGGTGTAGACTTGCTCGTTTTTTGCGCAAATAGAGAGTCGCAGGAATGAAGCCGTTCGCCTCCCGTTATCTGCTCCTTGTCGCATTTTCTCTGCTGCTGGGCGCTTGCCAAAGCTCGCCACCGGCGGCCCTTGAGGTCCCCGATGCACGGGCCACGGCCATCGCACAACTGGAACAAAACCTGGCCAGCAGCGAGTTGGCCACCGCCGAAGACCAATTGGCAGCCTTGCAGGCTGAGTCGCCCAACGACCCATCCCTCGTGCAATACCAGCGGCAACTGGCCGAAGCCTATCTGCAGCGCAGCCAGATCGTGCTGCAAAAAGGTGACGTAAACGCTGCCGCCACCGCGCTGAGCCGCGCCCGGGCGTTGATGCCCAAGGCGCCAGCGCTGACCGGTGGAGTCAACAACGCCATCGTCAATGCCCGTAAGGCAGAGCTGGATAAAGCCGAAGCAGCGCTGATGGCTGCCGAAGCCAGGCCGAGGGCGAAGGTGATCGATCCAACGGCTGAAAGTACGACGATTGCGCTGAACATCAACGATATGGGGAAACTTCGCAAGCAACTGGATGCTATCGCCACCGATGTGGTGAATTACCGGTGTGAAGTGAGCCTTCAGGTCCCTCGTACCCAGGATTACCCTTGGCTGGCCACATTGCTGACCAAACGGGTGAAGAAGCTGGATTCGGAGTTCGACCTGACGCTGGAAAAGCATATTCTGCGCAACATACCTGCACAGATGATTTTAAGTCCGCGTAAGCCCTGAAAAGCTTCGCGAGCAAGCCCGCTCCCACATTTGAAATGCATTCCAAATGTGGAGCGGGCTTGTTCGCGAAGGCGTCCTTCTGATCGCTAAAAGGCTTAAGCCGGAATCGCCTTGGCCTTAGGCTCCCGATCCCAAACCCGATGCTGCCCAATCGCCGCAAAGAACGCCTTGAACAACTTGGCATCCGCGCCAACGATCAACCCTGCATCCGCCTCCAGTTTCAACACATCCAGCAACTGCTTGGCCTCGCCATGCAACGCGATCGCCTTCAGGTGCTTGTACGCTTCCAGCACATAATGCAGCGCCACGCCATCGGTGCTCAACGCCTTGATCGACGCCGCGCCACCCGGCACGAACACCGCATCGAACGCCACCGACGGCAAGCCTTCCATCGACGCATCCACCGGCAGTGACTTGCCATCGGCCGTCGTGACCGGCGCGGACGTCGGTCCGAGCAGTTTCGCGTGGGCACCCTCGGCGGCCAGTGCTTTCTTCAGCGCATCAATCGCTGCGCCATCGACGCCGTTGGCCGCAAGAATCGCGACTTTCCGCGTCTTGATGTTCTCGGGTAGCAAGTTGGCCTGACTCAAGGCAGGGGAGTGATCCAGCGAGGTTTTACGCACTTCAACCGTGCCGGCCTTCGGTGCCGGCAGCCCCAGGTTCTGCGCTACGCGCTTGGCCAGTTCCAGGTCGATGTTGGCGAGGATCTCATTGACCTGCCGTTCACGAATCCACAACCGATCAACCTTACCGAGCTCAAAGCTGTAAGCCGCGATGATGTGTTCCTGCTCGTGCTTGCTCATGCTCTTGAAGAACAGCCGCGCTTGGGAAAAGTGATCGCCAAACGACTCGCTGCGCTGACGGATCTTGTTCGCATCGATGCGCTCCGGATACGTCTCGAAACCACCATCCTGCGCCGCCGGTGGCGTTTCTTTCGGCCAGCCGCCGTCAATCGAGTTCGGCTCGTAGGACGCGCGACCCTTGTCGATGGTGGTGCGGTGCAACGCATCCCGCTGGCCGTTGTGGAACGGAGCTACCGGGCGGTTGATCGGGATTTCGTGGAAATTCGGCCCGCCGAGTCGGCTGATTTGCGTGTCGGTGTAGGAAAACAACCGGCCTTGCAGCAACGGATCGTTGGAGAAGTCGATGCCCGGCACGATGTGGCCTGGGCAAAACGCGACTTGCTCGGTTTCAGCGAAGAAGTTGTCCGGGTTGCGGTTCAGCACCATTTTGCCCAGCGGCGTGATCGGGACGATTTCTTCCGGGATCAGTTTGGTCGGGTCGAGGATGTCGAAGTCGAAGCTGTGCTCGTTCTCCTCCTCGATGATTTGTACGCCAAGTTCCCATTCCGGGTAGTCCCCGACCTCGATGGACTCCCAGAGATCGCGACGGTGGTAGTCAGTGTCTTTACCGGCGAGTTTCTGCGCCTCATCCCACACCAGCGAGCAAGTGCCGGCGGTAGGGCGCCAGTGGAATTTGACGAAACGCGATTTGCCTTCGGCATTCACCAGGCGGAACGTGTGCACACCGAAGCCCTGCATGCTGCGCAGGCTTTTCGGAATCGCCCGGTCAGACATGGCCCAGATGACCATGTGTGCCGATTCCGGTTGCAGCGAGACGAAGTCCCAGAACGTGTCATGGGCCGAGCCGCCAGTAGGAATCTCGTTGTGCGGTTCCGGTTTTACGGCGTGGACGAAGTCGGGAAACTTGATCGCGTCCTGAATGAAGAACACCGGCATGTTGTTGCCCACCAGGTCGAAGTTGCCTTCGTCGGTGAAGAACTTCACGGCGAAACCTCGTACGTCCCGCACGGTATCGCCTGACCCGCGCGGGCCCTGCACCGTGGAAAAACGCACGAAGACTGGGGTTTTCTGGCCCGGGTCTTGTAGGAATCCGGCCTTGGTCAATACCGAATGGTTTTCGTAGGTCTGGAAGAAACCATGGGCACCGGTGCCACGGGCGTGGACGATGCGTTCGGGAATGCGTTCATGGTCAAAATGCGTGATCTTTTCACGCATGATGAAATCTTCCAGCAGCGACGGCCCGCGGGCGCCGACTTTCAGGGTGTTCTGGTTGTCCGAAACTTTGACGCCCTGGTTGGTGCGCAGGGCTTGCCCGGTGGCGTCGGAGCGGAATGTCTCCAGGCTATCGAGCTTGGCATTGGTGTTGCCGCGGTCCAGGGTATCGGTCCCGGCCAGGGCGCTTTTTGGGGTGGCAGGCTTTTTAGTACTCATCAGTCGTAAACTCCTCGTTCGATTCCCGCCGTAGCCAGGACTCTTGTGCATTCCCCAGGCACGGCACCAGGGGCGTTTTCGAGTTGCCTTATTAGTGACTGATGACGTTTTTAGCCGTTCCTTTTTTCTGACCTTTGATCGCGTTATTGCCAAATCGAAGGTTCAATGCGGAATAAATGCTAATAACCTCTATACGGACAGGCTAAAATGCGCGCCCGGCTAACCGCTGATCCTTTTCCAACGCGCCCCACAAGGTTCGCTACGTGATCGAGTTTCAAAACGTCCATAAGACTTACCGCGTCGCCGGTAAGGATATTCCCGCCCTGCATCCGACCAGTCTGACGATTGAGAACGGTCAGGTCTTCGGCCTGATCGGTCATTCCGGCGCGGGAAAAAGTACCCTGCTGCGTCTGATCAATCGCCTGGAGAATTCCAGTGGCGGCAAGATCTTCGTCGATGGCGAAGAAGTCACCGCGTTGGACGCCAATAGCCTGCGGCGTTTCCGTCAGCAGGTCGGGATGATCTTCCAACACTTCAACCTGCTGGCGTCCAAGACCGTGGCCGACAACGTCGCGCTGCCGCTGACCCTGGCTGGTGAACTGTCCCGCAGCGAGATCGACCAGCGCGTGGCGGAACTGTTGGCTCGCGTGGGTCTGTCCGACCACGCCAAAAAATATCCGGCGCAGTTGTCTGGCGGCCAGAAGCAGCGCGTCGGCATTGCCCGCGCCCTGGCGACCAAGCCGAAAATCCTGCTGTGCGATGAGGCCACCAGCGCCCTGGACCCACAGACCACCGCGTCGGTCCTGCAATTGCTGGCCGAGATCAACCGCGAGCTGAAGCTGACCATCGTCCTGATCACCCACGAGATGGACGTGATCCGTCGGGTCTGCGATCAAGTGGCGGTCATGGATGCTGGTGTGATCGTCGAGCAAGGTTCGGTGGCCGAGGTGTTCCTGCATCCCAAGCACCCGACCACCAAGCGTTTCGTGCAAGAAAGCGAGCAGATCGATGAAGGCGAACAGCGTGACGACTTCGCCCATGTGCCGGGCCGTATCGTGCGTCTGACGTTCCAGGGCGAAGCGACCTACGCGCCGTTGCTGGGCACCGTCGCTCGGGAAACCGGTGTGGACTACAGCATTCTGGCCGGTCGTATCGATCGCATCAAAGACGTCCCTTACGGGCAACTGACCCTGGCTGTCACTGGCGGCGACATGGAGGCGGCGTTCGGCCTCTTCACCGCGGCTGACGTCCACATGGAGGTGCTGCGCTAATGGAACTCATCAAGACCTTTTTCGAAAACATCGACTGGTTCGAAATCTGGCTGGCCACCGGCGACACGATGCTGATGCTCGGCGGTTCGTTGTTGTTCACCGTTTTGCTCGGCTTGCCGCTGGGCGTGCTGCTGTTTCTGTGCAGCCCGCGTCAGTTGCTGGAATCCCGGGGGCTGTACGCCGTGCTTTCGCTGGTGGTGAACATCCTGCGGTCGCTGCCCTTCATCATCCTGCTGATCGTGATGATCCCGTTCACCGTGCTGATCACCGGCACGTCGCTCGGCGTCGCCGGTGCGATTCCACCGCTGGTGGTGGGTGCCACGCCGTTCTTCGGGCGCCTGGTGGAAACGGCTCTGCGTGAAGTGGATCGCGGCATCATCGAAGCGACCCAGGCCATGGGCGCGACCACCAAGCAGATCATCATTAACGCCTTGCTGCCGGAAGCCCGTCCGGGCATTTTCGCGGCGATTACGGTGACGGCGATTACACTGGTGTCCTACACGGCGATGGCCGGTGTGGTCGGCGCCGGTGGGTTGGGCGACCTGGCGATCCGTTTTGGCTACCAGCGTTTCCAGACCGATGTGATGATCGTCACCGTGGTGCTGTTGCTGGTGCTGGTGCAGGTGCTGCAGATGGTCGGCGACAAACTGGTCGTGCACTTCTCCAGAAAATAAGCAGTTCTCGTAATTTAAGACATGAGCCGGCCATTCGCTGGCAGGCGCCAAACGGGCGCCCACAAGGAGTTAGCTGAATGAAAAAACTACTCGTCGCATTGGCTGCCGTAGCCGCGTTTTCCGCCCACGCCGATGAAACCCTGACCGTTGCGGCCACACCGGTCCCGCACGCGGAAATCCTCGAGTTCGTGAAACCGACTTTGGCGAAGGAAGGTGTGAACCTGCAGGTCAAGGTGTTCACCGACTACATCCAGCCGAACGTGCAGGTTGCCGAGAAACGCCTGGACGCCAACTTCTTCCAGCACCAGCCGTACCTCGATGAGTTTAACAAGGCCAAAGGCACCAATCTGGTTGCCGTGGCCGGCGTGCATCTGGAACCGCTGGGCGCTTACTCCAGCAAGTACAAAGCGCTGACCGAACTGCCAGGCGGCGCCAACGTGGTGATCCCGAACGACGCCACCAACGGCGGCCGTGCGCTGTTGCTGCTGGCGAAGGCGGGCCTGATCAAGTTGAAGGATTCGAACAACATCCTTTCGACCACCAAAGACATCACCGAGAACGCCAAGGACCTGAAATTCCGCGAACTGGAAGCCGCGACCATCCCGCGCGTGCTGACCCAGGTCGACCTGGCGCTGATCAACACCAACTACGCGCTGGAAGCCAAACTCGATCCGTCCAAGGATGCGCTGGTGATCGAAGGCAACGACTCGCCGTACGTGAACATCCTCGTGGCCCGCCCGGACGACAAGGACAGCGAAGCGATGAAGAAACTGGTTGCCGCGCTGCACAGCCCGGAAGTGAAAGCGTTCATTCTTGAGAAGTACAAAGGCGCGGTGTTGCCGGCGTTCTGATGTTCAAGGGGGACGCGGAGCGTCCCTGGCTGCATTCCCACGCAGAGCGTGGGAACGATAGGGGCGCATTCGATGCGCCCCTTTTTTTGTGCCCGAAACACCGACCCTGTGGGAGCGGGCTTGCTCGCGAAAGCGTCGTTTCAGTCGACATTGATGGTGACTGACACACCGCTTTCGCGAGCAAGCCCGCTCCCACAGGGGGGTTGTGTAAGGCTGAGTTAGTTGCGTTTGAGCATCACCGGCAACTGCGCCACGAGCTTCACGTTATTCAACGGTGCGCGAATGAATCCGCGTTGGGTGCCGTCCGGCCCGATCACCGCGAGGTTGCCGCTGTGGTCGACCGTGTAGTTCGGCTTGCTGGTATCCGCCGGAATGAACGGAATGCTCACCGCGTTAGCCAGTTTCTGGATGTCGTCTACTGAAGAGGCGGTCAAACCCTGGAACTGCGGATCGAAGTAGCCCAGGTACTGTTTGAGCTGCTTGGGCGTATCGCGGTTCGGGTCAACGCTGACCAGGATGATCTGCAACTTGGCCACCGCTTCCGGCGGCAGTTCGCTTTTGATCTGGCGCAGTTGGGCGAGGGTGGTCGGGCAGATGTCCGGGCAGAAGGTGTAGCCGAAGAACAGCAGGCTCCACTTGTCTTTCAGCTCGTTGACCGCCACCGGTTTGCCGTCCTGATCGGTCATCGTCACATTCGGCAGGTTACGGCTTTGCGGCAGCAGGATGATGCCCGCGTCGATCAGTGCCGTCGGGTCACCCTGGCCTTTGCCGGACAGCACCTTGTTGACGGTCAGGCCCAAAACCAGCGCGATCAGGGCGACGAGGATGAAGACGGTTTTCTGAGTTCGAGTCATAGGTTCAACAGTAAGTAGTGGTCTACGAGCAGGGCGATAAACAGCAGGAACAAGTACCAGATAGAGTACTTGAAGGTGTTGATCGCCGCGTGCGGCCGAGTGCCACGGTACAACACCACGGCCCATTGCAGAAACCTTGCGCCAAGACCGAGGGCACACACCAGGTAGAGCACGCCGCTCATGTGGATCACGTACGGCATCAGGCTGACCGCCAGCAGCGCGAAGGTATAAAGAAGGATGTGGACTTTGGTGTAGTGCTCGCCATGGGTTACCGGCAGCATCGGGATGTCGGCCTTGGCGTATTCCTCTTTGCGGTGAATGGCCAGGGCCCAGAAGTGCGGCGGGGTCCAGGCGAAGATGATCAACACCAGCAGCAACGGTTCAGCGCCGATATGCCCGGTCGCTGCGGTCCAGCCGAGCAGCGGCGGGGCTGCACCGGCGAGGCCGCCGATGACGATGTTCTGCGGCGTCGCGCGTTTCAGGAAACCGGTGTAGACCACCGCGTAGCCGAGCAGGGAGGCGAGGGTCAGCCATGCGGTCAGCGGGTTGGTGAAGGCCAGCAACACGGCTTGCCCCAGCACCGCCAGCACCAAGGCAAACGTCAGCGCCGCGGCCGGCGACACCCGGCCTTCCGCCAACGGCCGTTTATGGGTTCGGGCCATGACTGCGTCGATCCGCCGGTCCACCACATGATTGACCGCCGCCGCGCCCCCGGCACACAGCGCGATCCCCAGATTGCCGAATATCAGCACCGTCCACGGCACCCCGGCGCGGGTCGCGAGGAACATGCCCACCAGTGAGGTGATGAGCATCAGCACCACCACTTTGGGCTTGGTCAGCTCCAGATAGTCCCGCCAGATCGCCTGACTGTGACGTTCGCCGATCAGAATCGCCATGGCATCTCTCCTTTTATTGTTATGGGCCCGGCTGAATGTTTACGCGGGCTGAACCGCCAGCGTGCAGGAGCGTGTTGTTTGACCCGAACCAGACTGGTCCGCGCGTGGTAATTGACCAGCACCATGGTCAGCAACAACGCCGCACCGCCCGCGTTGTGGGCGACGGCGACTGGCAGCGGCAGGTGAAACAGCACGTTGCTGATGCCCAGGGTGATTTGTGCACCGAGAGCGATCAGCACCAGGCCGGCGAGGCGCGTCATGCCGACCACTTTCAGTTGCCAGGCCAGGCCCAGCAGTACCAGTGTCACCATCAGTGCGCCGATGCGGTGAGTCAGGTGAATCGCCGTGCGGGCATCGCTGTCCAGTTGCCCGCCGAGGTAATTGGGGCCGATGTGTTGGGTCAGGTGAAAGCCGTTGGCGAAGTCTGCCGGTGGCAGCCATTGGCCGTGGCAAGTCGGGAAGTCGATGCACGCCACGGCCGCGTAGTTGGAACTGACCCAGCCGCCGAGGGCGATTTGCAGAATCACCAGCAGCAACCCGGCCGTCGCCCAGTACTGCAAACGCTTTGGCACCGTCAGCGCGGGCAATACACCGGACAGCCGCAGGGTCAGCAAAAACAACAGACTCAAAGTCGCAAAACCGCCAAGCAAATGCCCGGTGACCACTTGCGGCCAAAGCTTGAGCGTCACCGTCCACATGCCAAACGCCGCTTGGGCGAACACCACACCGAGCAGGAACAGTGGCAACTTCACCGGTTGCCCCGGATGACGACGATGCACCCAAGCGCGACCGGCCAGCACCGAAATCAACAACCCCAGGGTGCCGGCGAAGTAGCGGTGGATCATCTCGTTCCAGCCTTTATGGGCCACCACCGGCGTGTCAGGGAAATGCAGTTCGGCATGGGCCAGTTGGGCTTCGCTTTTCGGCACGCTGATAAAGCCGTAGCAACCCGGCCAATCCGGGCAACCGAGGCCGGCGTGGGTCAGGCGGGTGTAGGCGCCGAGCAACACCACAATCAGTGCCAGCAAGGTGGCAAACAGCGCGAGGCGAAATCCAGGTTTGGCCATGACGATGCCCTTATCCGATGTTCGACAGTTTCAGCAGATGACGCAGATCGTTCAGCAGGTCCTTGCCCTTGACCGTCGGGTCGTAGCGCAGCACCAGATTGCCGTGTGGGTCGATGATCCATAGCTGCGGCGCAGTCTTGTCGCCGGTGGTCTTGCTGAACGTGGTCAGGTCCATGGGGTAGCGTTGCAGTTGCGGGTACTCGCGAGTCAGCTTGGCTTCGTAGTCGGCGCTCAACGGTTGCGCGGCGGCCAGGGCATGGCTGGCGCGGGATGCATCGCGGCCGAGGCCGATCTGGATTTGCCGCGCGAGGTACACTAACTGCTGGCAATCCACCGAGCAATCCTTGGGCGCGGTCACCAGCATCTGCCAGCGATCTTCTTGCGCCTGCACGCCGAGGTCGGCGCGGGTCTGGCCGTTGCCGATCAGTTCGCCGTGATAACTGCGGCCCTCCGGCACCCAGAAATTCAGCTTGTACATGCCGGTGGCGAGGATCATCGGACCCACCACGCCCAGCACAATCAGCAGCAGTTGCAGACGCCCCTTGCGCCGACTCGCCGGCGGTTTCGTCTCAGACATGCTGGGTGGATTCATGGCCGCTCCCATGGTGTTTCTCCTTTGCGTTGTGCCAGCCGAGATAGATAAAAAGGCCGAGCAGGGCGATCGCCATGGCGAACCACTGCACGGCATAAGCGATGTGTTTTTCCGGCCCCATGGCCACCACCGGCCAATCGGCCTGGTAGGACGCTGGCCCGGTTTCTTCACGTAATTCGTAGGCAAAGCCTTCGCGGTTGAGCGCGGTCCAGAGCTTGGCCGGTTCGACCGCGGTCACCAGTTGCGGCCAGGTGGCGGTACTCGGGTCGGCGTGCAATTGGAAGGTGGCGCCGGGGGACACGTAGACCCACGCGTCGAGGCTCAGGGCTTCGGCAGGCGTCTTGAATTGCGGCGGGGTGCGCCGGTCCGGCCATGGCAGCCAGCCGCGATTGACCAATAGCCAGAGCCCGGTTGCTTGATCGTGGAACGGTTGCAGCAACTCGACCCCGACCTTACCGTCGCGCTGACGGTTATCCAGCAACAGGCTGTGCTCGGCGTCGAACTGACCGTGCAGGCGCACCCGGCGAAAGGCTGGATCTTGCGTATTCAGCAGTTCGGAACTGGCCATCGGTTCGGCCGCCCGACGCTCGGCGTAGCTTTGCAGCAGCGCGCTTTTCTCCGCGCCCCGGCTCAATTGCCAGAACCCGAGTGACACCAGCAGCGGCAACAGCAGCGCGACCACGAGGGTCGGCACGATGCCCGGCCGGAAGCGCTTCATGACAGCGCCAGAAAGTCGGTGATCGCGATAGCTATACTCAAATGCATCGCCTTTCCCCCGGAGTCCCACCATGCTCAAAGCAGCCATCGTCCTGATGCTGATTGCCACGGTTGTCAGCCTGTTCAGCGGCCTGTTTTTTCTGGTCAAGGACGACAGCAGCTCGAACCGCCTCGTCATTGCCTTGAGCATTCGTGTTGCCCTGGCCGCCACCACCGTCGGCTTGATCGCCTGGGGCTTTTTCAGCGGCCAACTGGTTTCTCACGCGCCGTGGTAATGCCTCACAGCACGTAGACGAAAACGAACAGCCCGATCCACACCACGTCGACAAAGTGCCAATACCAACTCGCCGCTTCGAAGCCGAACTGGTGCTCGTTATCAAAGTGCCCGCGCATGATCCGCATCAGCATCACGAACAGGATGATGGTGCCGATGGTCACGTGGGCGCCGTGGAAACCGGTGAGCATGAAGAACGTCGCGCCATAGATGCCCGAACCCAGGGTCAGTCCCAGTTCGTGGTAGGCGTGCATGTATTCTTCGGCCTGGAGGGCGAGGAAGCCGCAGCCCAGCAACACGGTGATCGCCAGCCAGATTTTCAGCGCGCCGCGATGGCCTTTCTTCAGCGCATGGTGGGCGATGGTCACGGTGACGCTGGAACTCACCAGCAAAATGGTGTTGATCAGCGGCAGGCCCCAGGGGCTGATGACTTCTTTAGGCGGCGGGAACAGTTTCGGGTCCGGGGTGTGCAGCAGCGGCCAGGTGAACTGGAAGTTCGGCCAGAGCATGTGGGCGATGCCTTTCGGACCTTCGCCGCCCAGCGCCGGGCCGGAGATGTGCCGCACGTAAAACAGTGCACCGAAGAAGGCGATGAAGAACATCACCTCGGAGAAAATGAACCAACTCATGCCCCAGCGGAACGAGCGATCCAGCTGTGGGCTGTACAACCCGGCGCGGCTTTCCTTGATCACCGTGCCGAACCAGCCGAACAGCATGTACGCCAGCAACAGGCCTCCGACGAAAAAGATCAGCGGGCCGTGGGATTCCGGCCGCGCCGCCTTCAGGTCGTTGAACCATGTGGCCAGGCCGAAGACGGTGACCAGCATGCCGACCGTGGCGATGATCGGCCATTTGCTCTGGGCCGGGACGTAATAGTGTTCATGAGTTGCCATTTATTGTTCTCCTTATCGGGCACGCTTAAACGCCTAGCCGCCGGTGCTTGCAGCAACAGCCACGGGCGGATGACGTGCGGTGATATCGAACAGCGTGTAGGACAGCGTCAGGTGCTTCACATCCTTGGGCATGTCACGGTCAACGATGAAACGTACCGGCATCTCGATCCGTTGACCGGGCTGCAGCACTTGCTGGGTAAAGCAGAAACATTCGGTCTTGTGGAAATACGCCGCCGCTTCACTGGGCGCGATACTCGGCACCGCCTGGGCGCTCATCGGGTGGTCGGTGGGGTTGTACGCGACAAAAATCATCTCGTTCACTGCCCCCGGATGCGCCGTCAGCTCATTACCCTTGGGGTAGAACTCCCAGACCATGTCGGCGTTGTTCATCGACAGAAACTGCACCCGCACCTGGCGCGAGGTATCCACCACTTGCTCGCCTTCGTACTGCCCGGCGGTCTTGCCGTTGATGCCGAAAGCCTTGCACATCACGTCGTAGATCGGCACCAGGGCAAACCCGAAGACAAACATCGCGACCACCACGAGCAGCAGGCGGGTGACCAGTTTTTTCAGCGAGATTGAGTCAGCCATGGCATTGACCCTCCACCGAGTACCCTGTGGGAGCGAGCCTGCTCGCGAAGCGGACACCGAGGTTTAGCAGATACACCGCGTCATCGTTCTTCGCGAGCAGGCTCGCTCCCACAGGAGTTGTGGTGTTCATTTCACTTCCGGCGGCGTGGTAAAGGTGTGATACGGCGCCGGTGACGGCACGCTCCACTCCAGGCCTTCGGCCCCTTCCCACGGTTTGGCCGGTGCAGGCGGGCCGCCGCGGATGGTCTTGATCACGATGAACAGGAAGAACAATTGGGTGGTGCCGAACATGAACGCGCCAATCGACGACACCATGTTGAAGTCGGCGAATTGCAGGTTGTAGTCCGGAATCCGTCGCGGCATGCCCGCCAGTCCCACGAAGTGCATCGGGAAGAAGGTCAGGTTCATGCCCACGAACGACAGCCAGAAGTGCAGCTTGCCGAGGGTTTCGTCGTACATGTGGCCGGTCCATTTCGGCAGCCAGTAGTACGCCGAAGCGAAGATCCCGAAGATCGCCCCCGGCACCAGCACGTAGTGGAAATGCGCGACCACGAAGTAAGTGTCCTGGTACTGGAAGTCCGCCGGCGCAATGGCCAGCATCAGTCCCGAGAAACCGCCGATGGAGAACAGGATCACGAACGCCACGGCGAACAGCATCGGCGTTTCGAAGGTCAGCGAGCCTTGCCACATGGTGCTCGCCCAGTTGAACACTTTCACCCCGGTGGGCACCGCGATCAGCAGCGTGGCGTACATGAAGAACAGCTCGCCCACCAGCGGAATGCCGACCACGAACATATGGTGCGCCCAGACGATAAACGACAGGAACGCGATGCTCGCCGTGGCGTAGACCATCGAGGTGTAGCCGAACAGCGGCTTGCGCGAGAACGTCGGAATGATCGAGCTGACGGCGCCGAAGGCCGGCAGGATCATGATGTACACCTCGGGGTGGCCGAAGAACCAGAACACATGCTGGAACAACACCGGGTCACCGCCACCGGCGGCGCTGAAGAAACTGGTGCCGAAGTGGATGTCCATCAGCATCATCGTCACGCACCCGGCCAGTACCGGCATCACCGCGATCAGCAGGAATGCGGTGATCAGCCAGGTCCAGACGAACAGCGGCATCTTCATCAGCGTCATGCCGGGCGCGCGCAGGTTGAGGATGGTGGCGATCACGTTGATCGCGCCCATGATCGAGCTGATCCCCATCAAGTGAATGGCGAAGATGAAGAACGTCACGCTTTCCGGGGCGTAGGTCGTTGAGAGTGGGGCGTAGAAGGTCCAGCCGAAGTTCGGGCCGCCACCGGCGGTGAACAGGGTCGAGACCAGCAGGATGAACGCCGCCGGCAACAGCCAGAAGCTGAAATTGTTCATCCGTGGCAGGGCCATGTCCGGCGCGCCGATCATCAACGGGATCATCCAGTTGGCGAGGCCGACAAACGCCGGCATCACCGCACCGAACACCATCACCAGACCGTGCATGGTGGTCATCTGGTTGAAGAACGCCGGTTCGACGATTTGCAGCCCGGGCTGGAACAGCTCGGCGCGAATCACCATGGCGAACGAGCCACCCAGCAGAAACATGGAAAACGCGAACCACAGGTACAGCGTGCCGATGTCTTTGTGGTTGGTGGTCAGCACCCAGCGCATCAGACCCTTGGCGGGGCCGTGGGCGTGGTCGGTGGCATGACCATGATCATCGATGACAGCACTCATGGCCGTTCTCCTGAGAACGAATGGGCTGGGCAGGCCGGGGCGCATTGCCCCGACCGGTTCCTTACGTACGCGATAGACCGGGTCATTTGCTTTCCGCCTGTTTCAGCTCCAGCACTTCTTTAGGCGTGACCATGTCGCCTTTGTTGTTGCCCCAGGCGTTACGTTCATAGGTCACGACCGCTGCGATATCGACTTCCGAAAGCTGCTTGCCGAACGCCGCCATCGCGGTGCCAGGCTTGCCGAAGTACACGCGGTGCAGGTGATCGGCTTTCGGCCCGGTGGCAATCGGCGAGCCCTTGAGCGCCGGGAACATCGGCGGCAAGCCCTGGCCTTCGGCCTGGTGACAGGCCACGCAGGTGGTGTGGTAGATCTTGTCGCCGCGCTCCTTGAGCTCGTCGAGGGTCCATTCCTTGCTGGTCAGCTCTTTGAGTTGCAGGGCTTCAGCCTTGCGCTCGGCCAGCCACTTGTCGTAGTCGGCCTTTTCCTTGACCTCGACCACGATCGGCATGAAGCCGTGATCCTTGCCGCACAACTCGGCGCACTGGCCACGGTAGATGCCGGGCTTGTCGATACGGGTCCAGGCTTCGTTGACGAACCCCGGAATCGCATCACGCTTGACCGCGAAGGCCGGCACCCACCACGAGTGAATCACGTCGGCGGACGTCACCAGGAAGCGCACCTTGGCGCCGATCGGCAGCACCAACGGCTTGTCGACCTCGAGCAAGTAATGTTCGCCCTTGGCTTCCTTGTTGTGGATTTGATCCTGGGGCGTGGCCAGGTTGCTGAAGAATTCAACGTCCTGGCCCAGGTATTTGTAATGCCACTTCCACTGGTAGCCGGTGATCTGGATATCGATATCCGGCTCACTGGCGTCGTACATCTTGATCAGGGTCGCGGTAGCGGGAACCGCCATGGCCACCAGGATGATGAAGGGCACGATGGTCCAGAGGATTTCTACGGTGGTGCTTTCGTGAAATTTGGCGGCCACCTGCCCGGTCGAGCGACGGTGGACCATCATCGACCAGAACATGGCGCCGAAGACGATGATGCCGATGACTACACAGATCCAGAAAATGGTCATGTGCAGGTCGAATACTGCGTGACTGATTTCAGTCGCTCCCGGCGCCATATTCACAGTCCAGGCCGCTTGTGCCTGGCTGAAAATTGACCACAACAGGAGGCCCATCCAGACGTGTGGATGTCGCATCATTGCGGGTTCCCCTTATCGTTCTTGTTATCCCGCCGGCTTTCACCTGCGGCAAGGGAGCGGCTTTTTCAGACTACGAACTTGAATCGCCGAGCCTTGCTGCATATGCAGTCGGGCGTCATCAGCTAACTCCATTCCCACCCGAGTATAGACAGCGACTGCCACCTCGCAATGTGATGGCGTAAATGATCTGAAACAGCTGGGGCTTGCGCTCAAGGCCACGAATGGAGAACGATGCGCGACGAGTGGTGGCAAATCGATATAACTTTGGTGTCTCAAGGATGAAACAATTATGACAAATGCGTCTTAGCAACTTTCATAAGCCAGCTAAGTTATGTCTTCCCTATTTCATTGCCTTTGTTTCCTGGAGTTTTCATGAACACCGCCGCATTGCGCGAGCAGATCCAAAAAGCCCAACAACACGAGGCCGAGACCGGCCTGTTAACTCGCCAACTGGAAACCCAACTGCCGCACCTGCATGCCGCCATCCAATTGCCGGACGTCGACGCCAATGGCGTGATGACCCGGTTCGTGGCCGCTTATATCGAGCAAGTACCGGACCTGTTGGACGCCGCCAATGATGTCGCACGGGAAGCGGGCATCGAATCGCAGATCAAACCGGTGCTGAAAATCGCCGAGCAGTTCTTCCTCCAGCCGCCGGCGATCATGGCCGGGCATATCGGCCTGGACAGCCTGCTGGACGAAGCGTATCTGGCGCATCGGTTGGTTGAAGAGGTCAACGACCTGTACATCAAGCATTTTGGCCAGCCACTGATCCCATTGGACATGACTGTCGCCAACCTGATTGCCCACCAATTGATCGGCGAAGAATTCGCCAACCAGCTGGATGAGGCGGTGCATCACGCCGTGGACGAGATGCTTAACGAAGACAGTTTCGCGCTGGAATCGGTGGAGGCCTACCGCGAGAAACTCAACAGCCCGGACACCGGCGCCGCGTGGAAACGCTGGCCGTGCCTGTCGCGCCAATTGGGCGTAGGTCTGGAGCTGGATCAGCCCGCAGCCTGATTTACGGTAGGAACCTAATCCCTGTGGGAGCGAGCCTGCTCGCGAAAGCGGTGTGTCAGACGACATTAATGTTGAATGATTGACCGCCTTCGCGAGCAAGCCCGCTCCCACATTGGTTTTCCTATCCGGCAGAACCTACGCCGGACGTAGTGCGCAACCGCCCTTCCAACCTGCGCTTCAACCCCCGCGCCTCAATCAGCAGCTTCGAACCCTTGGCCGCATTCGCCCGGCCCCACTCCTCAAGCAACTCCAGACACGAATGGTCGATGTAGCTCAGGTTATTGAGCGGCACATGCACCGTCGCGCCTGCTGGAATGGTGCCCAGCACCTGGGTCAGCGCCGGGACCTTGAGAAAGGTCGCCGCGCCGATCAAGCGCAGTTCCATTTCGCCGTCCTTGGGCAGGTCGATCAGGCTGATTTTCAGTCGCGACGCTTTCCACGCCAGTTTGGCCAGGGTCAGGCCGAAGCCGATCAGTACGCCGGTCAGCAGGTCGGTGAAGATGATCGCCAGGGCGGTCGCCGCGTAGGTGAACATCGGCATCCGGCCATAACGGCCCAGGCCACGAAAGGCTTTGAGGTCGACCAGTTTGAAACCGGTGTAGACCAACACACCCGCGAGGCTCGCCACTGGAATGCTTTGCAGCACGCTGGACAGCAACAGCACGAACGCCAGCAGCCACAGGCCATGGAAGATCGCCGAGTAGCGTGTGGTCGCACCGGCCTGGACGTTGGCCGAACTGCGCACGATCACGCCGGTCATCGGCAATGCACCGAGCAAGCCGCAGAGCATGTTGCCCACACCTTGCGCCGACAATTCCCGGTCGAAGTCCGAACGTTCGCCGCTGTGCATGCGGTCCACGGCGGCGGCCGAGAGCAGGGTTTCGGCGCTGGCGATAAAGGCCACGGCAAACGCGGCGATCAGGATCGTCGGATCGGCCAGGTTCAGCAGGTCCGCCGGTTTCAGCCAGTCGATGGCTTCCGCCAGATTGGCTGGCACTTCCACGCGTTTGACCTGCAAGGCGAGCATCAGGCTGGCGACCGTCGCCAGACCGACACCGAGCAAGGCCCCGGGAACGAATCGCAGGGAATGTGGGCGGAATTTTTCCCACAGCCACATCACCGCAATCGTCGACAGCCCGAGCAAACCAGCCTGCCAGCCAAAGGACGGCAAGGCCTGCACCACGGCGGCCGGGAAGGCTGCGAGGTTATCCAGCCCCGAGGGTTTGGGCACCGCATCGAGCATCACATGCACCTGTGACAGCACGATCAACACACCAATCCCGGCGAGCATGCCGTAGACCACCGCCGGCGCCGTCACCCGGAACCAACAGCCCAATTTGAAACGACCGGCCAGCAGTTGCAGAAAACCCGCCAGCAGCAGGATCGGCCCGAGCATGGCGACGCCATGCTGGCGCACCAACTCGAACACCAACACCGCCAAGCCCGCCGCCGGGCCGCTGACTTGCAGCGGTGAGCCGGCAATCCAGCCCACCACCAAGCCACCGATGATCCCGGTGATCAGGCCTTTGGCCGGCGGCAACCCCGAAGCGATGGCGATGCCCATGCACAAGGGCAGGGCCACGAGGAACACAACCACGGACGCCAGCAGCTCCCGTGGCAGAACAGCTTTTAATTGCGCAGCACGCATAGGGATTCTCCCGAAGTTTTCTTCAGGCGTGAAAAAGCCAGGCTGCTCAAATGGCAGCCTCGGCTAAATCACACTGGGATTTAGGAGGATTTAGAAGCGCGCTTTAGGCGTCGCCACCGGAATCGGATGACTGCCATCCAGGGGCAGGAAACAACCCTGATCAGCGTCATAAGCTCTGATTTCGCTGGTTTCGATGCTGTAGACCCAGCCATGGATAAACAGATGACCGTTGGCCATGCGCGAGGCCACCGATGGATGTGTACGCAGATGCTGCAACTGGGCAATCACATTCTCTTCGGTGAGGATGTGCATGCTTTCGTTTTCGTTAGCGCAATTGCAGTTTTCCTGGACCATGGTTTTCGCCACTTCGGCATGCCGCAGCCAGGCTTTGACCGTGGGCATTTTTTCCAGGCTTTGCGGGTTGAGCACTGCGCGCATGGCGCCGCAATCGGAGTGCCCGCAAATGATGATGTGCTGCACACCGAGGGCCAGTACGGCGTACTCGATGGCGGTGGAAACGCCGCCGTTCATTTGCCCATAAGGTGGCACAACATTGCCGACGTTACGGGTCACGAACAGGTCGCCTGGGGAGCTTTGGGTAATCAGCTCTGGCACGATGCGCGAATCGGCGCAGGTAATGAACATTGCCCTGGGATTCTGGGCCGTGGCGAGTTTCTTGAAGAGCTCTTCCTGCTGCGGAAAGATCTCGTGATGAAAATGCAAAAAGCCGTCAACGATATGCTTCAGCGCTGCATCGGCGGATTCCGCCTCAGGAAGCGCTTGCGCCGACGCAGCCAACGGCTGTTTATCCTTGTCACTCATGATTCATCCTCTTTGACGGAGTGGGGAAAGTTTCCCGTTTTATCCGATATGAAGCCAGTGGCTGTTTAAAAAACGTCCAGGTCGAAAATCCAGACCCGTCAGTCACTCGATGAACAAGGTAACCGTCGAAACTTAACTCAAACTGAATCAACCGCTCTAGAACGTGTGTTCCAGGTCACAAAAAGTGTGACTGGGTAATGGCATCTTGCTTTCTCCGCCACTCAACCTTAGGCCAATTGTCCTCAAATCAAAGACATTTGGCGACCCGGCGGACAGAAGGCGTCGCAATCCAGATTAAACCCTTCACGGCGATTGAGCCCCAGGCGCTTGATGGTTTTGGCAAAACGTTGTGCCAACAGGTCGGCGAACGGTCCTTCACCGCGCATCCGCGCACCAAAGCGGCTGTCGTAGAGTTCGCCGCCACGACTCTGGCGAATCAGGCTCAGCACATGGGCCGCACGTTGCGGGTAGTGGGCGGCCAGCCATTCTTCGAACAGCGGCGCGACTTCCAGGGGCAGGCGCAACATCATATACGCCGCGCTCTGGGCGCCGGCGGCGTGGGCCTCGGTGAGCAGGCTTTCGAGTTCGCTGTCATTGATCATTGGAATCATCGGCGAACACAAGACCCCTACCGGAATTCCGGCCTCGCGCATTACCCGGATCGCCCGCAACCGCGCCTTGGGCGCTGCTGCACGGGGTTCGAGGATGCGCTTGAGCTCATCGTCCAGCGTGGTGAGGCTGATCATCACCGCCACCAGCCGCTGTTCGGCGAGTTCAGCCAGCAGGTCCAGATCGCGCAGGATCAGCGAGCCCTTGGTGATGATGGTCACCGGATGCCGGTAACGCAGCAGCACTTCCAGGGTCTGGCGGGTGATTTTGTGTTCGCGCTCGATCGGCTGATAAGGATCGGTATTGGAGCCCAGGTTGATCGGCGCGCACTGATAGCCGCGTTTGGAGAGTTGTTCCTCCAGGACGTCGGCGGCGTTGGTCTTGGCGATTAGTTTGGTTTCGAAATCCAGGCCCGGCGACATGTCCCAATAAGCGTGGCTGGGCCGTGCGTAGCAATAGATGCAGCCGTGCTCGCAACCGCGATAGGGATTGATCGAACGGTCGAAGGGCAAGTCCGGCGAGTTGTTGCGAGTGATGATGGTCTTCGCCGTCTCGATGCGCACCTCGGTACCTTGGGTGACCGGTGCTTCCTGATACCAGCCGTCATCCTCGGCCACCGAACGGTTCGGGGCGAAGCGGTTGTGCGGATTGGTGGCGGTGCCGCGGCCGCGTGGAGGTAGAGGAGTGGTCATGGAGGCGGTTCCGAATACTGTATTAATACACAGTATTCGCGACCGCCGGGTTTGCCAAGTATCACAGGGCGTTGGCCGCCGAATGGTGGCCGGACGGCGAGCGTGCAATTCGTGGTTACGCCGCTCGCCGCCCAGCCTGGAACGCTTTGCAGACTTAGTCCGCCGGAGCGAACCACGGTGCGATTACATCGTTTTGCACCGTGATGGATTTGAGGTGCGAGTACTGGTTCAGCGTGTCGTGGCAATGCTCGCGACCAATACCGCTTTCCTTGACGCCGCCGAACGGTGCACCGCTGTTGAGGTTGAAGTAGTGGTTGATCCAGACGTTGCCTGCTTCCAGGGCGTCGGCGGTTTTCATCGCATTGCCCAGGTTGGAGGTGTAGATGCCGGAGGCCAGGCCATAACGTACGTCGTTGGCCTGTTCGAGCATGGTGTCGTAGTCGTTCCAGCGAATCACGCTCAGCACCGGGCCGAAGATTTCTTCCTGGGCGATACGCATGTTGTTGGTGGCTTCGAACACCGTTGGCTGGATGAAGTACCCGTGCTCGTGACCTGGAATGACCGCGCGTTGACCGCCGACCAGCAGCTTGGCTTTTTCTGCCTTGCCGATTTCGATGTAGTTGAGCACGCGCTCGCCTTGTTTCTTGTTGATCAAGCCGCTCAGGCGCGTGGCTTCGGACATCGGGTCACCGACTTTCACTCGCGCCACGGCATTGGCCAGCTTGTCGGTGAAATTGGCGTAGATATCGTCATGGATGAACAGCCGCGTGCCGGCCAGGCACGACTGGCCGTTGCAGTACAGGGCAGCGAACAGCACGTTGTCGACCACCGCGTCGATGTCGGCAATGTCCGGGAAGACGATATTCGGGCTCTTGCCGCCCAGTTCCAGTGACACAGGCACCAGGCGTTGCGCGCCGGCGCAGCCGATGATCTTGCCGACTTCCGGGCTGCCGGTGAACGCCAGCTTGGCAACGCCCGGGTGAGCGGTCAGCGCCGAGCCCACTTCTGCGCCGAAGCCTGAGACAACGTTGATCACCCCGGCCGGGAAAATGCTGCCCGCCAGTTCAGCGAATTCCAAGGTAGACAACGAGGCGTTTTCGTCCGGTTTAAGCACCACGGTATTGCCTGCGGCGACGGCTGGCGCCACTTTCAGCGCGACCATGATCGCTGGCACGTTCCACGGGATAATCTGGCCGACGACGCCGATCGGCTCGCGCTTGGCGACCAGGTAGCCGTTGGGCACCGGGCGACCGAACCCTTCGTGGGTCAGGATGGCCCCGGCAAAGTAGCGATATTGCGCGACGGCGATGTGATAGTCGGTGATCACTTCACCGATGCGTCGACCGACGTCGGCGGCGTCAATGGCGGCCAGGCGCGGAGCGGCTTTTTCGAGCTCGTCGGCGAGGCGATTGAGCAGTGCCGAACGCTGTTCGAACGTGGTTTTTTTCCATTCCTTTTGCGCGCGATGTGCGGCACGAACGGCCACGTCGACTTCTACGGCGGTGCAGCGCGCAACGGTGGCCAGATGCTCGCCGGTGGATGCGTTGAGTGCTGGAAAGGTCGCCGCGGTGCTCACGAACTGACCGTCGATGTAAGCGGGGTAATCGTTTTTCAGTGACAGGTTCATTTTTGTTGTCCAGTAGCCACGGGGAGTTGATCGAGACGAGATATTCGACCTCGACCCATCTTCAAATGGACGATGGCTTGGCGATATCAACGACTGGCCACCACTATCAACTGCTGGCCCATATTTCCCCGGAGCATTGCTTCGACGGGCAGAGAGGCGTATTCAGAAAGCTGGTAGAACGTGAGTGCATCGCAGAGTGCACCGGAGCATCCGTGATGAACGTTTCGACGTCTTTGGACAACCCCGTGCAAACACCCGGAGACGGAGCTCCCTTGCTGCTCGACGCGGGAAACATGCCTTCGCAGTCGCTGTTGTTTGCGACCACTGACCTTGGTCAGGCGCGGGATCAGATCAGCCGTATCTACACCTCTTATCGCTATCACACCCGAGGTGCGTGCCGGTTGCCGGCGAGCATGTACAACTTGCCGGGGCAAGCGATTGGCCTGTCGAAATTCGCCTATGGCACCGACATCACCATTGACCCCGAGCCGTTTGATGACTTCGTACTGGTGCTGACCACGCTCAGTGGCCACTCGGCTATCTGCACCCCGTCGATCCATAGCAACGGCGGGATCGGCAGTACGGTGCTGGTCGCACCGGGTGAGCGCTCCAGCTACCACTATGACTCGGCCAACACGCAGTTAGTGACCCGGATAGAGGCGCAACGCATCGTGGAGCTCGCCGGCTCGATGTTCAACCTCAAGGCCTGGGAGTTCCCGCTGATGTCGCAAGTCATCAGTGATCCCCGACAACGCGCGCAATGGCACGCGTCGCTGAATCAGTTGCGGCAGATCCTCGATCCGGCGGTGGGCGCGCAAAGCCGTGCGTTGCTGCTGCCCAGGGCGGAAGAGTTGTTGATTCTGTCGTTGCTCTGCGCGCAGTCCAGCCGACAGTTGTCCGGCACGGCGATGAGCTCCAGCGTCATGCCGGCCTGCCTGAAACGCGCTATCGCCTACATCGAAGAACATGCCGACCAGCCGGTGACGCTGCTGGATGTGGCGCAGGCCGCGCACTGCGGCATTCGCTCGTTGCACCGGGCCTTTCATGAGTGGCGGGGTATCAGCCCGATGCGCTATCTCAAGGAAGTGCGTTTGCGCAATGTGCGCCAGGCGTTGCTCAACCCGTGCGAGGGTGACTGCGTCACCGACCTGGCAATCCGTTGGGGCTTCCTGCACCTGGGGCAATTCTCCGTTGATTACCGACGTGCTTTCGGCGAAAAACCCTCTGAAACCTTCCGCCGCGCCCGCTGACAGCGGTAATGCCGTGGTGTCCATCAGCGCCGCCGCTCCAGTGTATCGGACGGGGCTTCGGCAAAGCATTTGCGGTAGTCCGACGAGAAACGCCCCATGTGATTGAAGCCCCAGCCCATCGCCACCGCGGAGATGTTCTGCCTGACCGGCCCCTCCAGCAACGCCTGGCGCACCGCGTGCAGGCGATAGCGCTTGAGGTAATGCGTGGGGGATATGCCGCAATGCCGGCGAAAGGCTTCGTAGAGCGTGGAGTGCGACACCCCGGAGGCCCGCTCCAGGTCGATCAGTTGCACGTCCTCGCCGGCATTTTCGCGAATGAACTGGCAGGCCCGGCGCAGGTATTGCGGATAGGCCGCTTCGCTGGAGTCGGCCAATTCGGTGGAGTAGTTGTTGGGCTGGGACAGGATCAGGCCTTTGATCAGCGCTCGCTCGATGTCTCGAGTGATCGACACCTCATCGAACAGTCCCCGGTCCAGCCCGGTTTCCTGCATCAGGTACCTGACCATCCGCCACCAGCCGGCGACGGCGCCGTCGCTGGCTGACATGCGCGGCTCGAACACCAGTGGCCGTTGCGCCGGGTGCAGCAGCAGTTCTTCCAGCACTTTGTGCATGGCGTCACGATTGATAGCGACTTGCAACTTGCTGCAATTGCCGGCGATGGTCAGTTCCTGGCGCACCTGCGGCGAGATGATGACACCGTGGTTGACGTCGGACCGCGCCAGCCCGGTCGGCAGTCGCAGCTCCTGCTGGCCTACCAGGGGCAGGCTGATGCTGTAGCAGTTGAGCTGCGCTTCATCGATACCGATCCTCACATCGGTGCCGTATTGAATCCGCCCCAGTACGGTGGACATCGACTTCAGCACGGTAGCGCTGTACTGAAACTGCAAGCGCTGAGGTGCACTGACTTGCAAGTGGTGAGGCCCGCAGATCGTTTCCATCCAGGACTGCGCGCTGCACGGATCGTGATGCACGACCCGCAGGGTATTGACCTGTGCGGGCGGGTCTTGATTAGCAACGTGGCTTTGCATGTTCATCGCATCACCTCTGATGGCGGCTGATTGACTCCCAAACTAAGCCACGCGAGAACGGGGGGCTATCCGAATAATGCCGGCACTATCAAACCCGAGACTAAATCTTTTCGAGCCATCGATTTCGGATAGAGCGTCCGGAGAAATCGGATAGAGAGTCGGGGCGCAAGGCTGCTAAATAGCCAGCCTTTTCAGCGTTATGACCGGGTACCCGATGATCAAGGCAAAGATCGACACCGCACCGACCGACGACCAGCCGGCCCTGGCGTTTGCGCGCATGGACACCCAGGGACGTATCACTGATTGCAACCCGGCGTATTGCGCCATGAGTGGCCGCAGTCGTCAGGCGCTGATCGGACAGCCTCTTGAGTTGATCGTGCATGAGCACATGCCTCGCCAAGTGTTCGGCAATTTGTTGCCTGTCACCTTGAGTGGCCGCCCCTGGTTCGCACCGATCATGGGTCGCGATCAGGGCGGCAAAGTGTTCTGGCGTGAGTTGTATGTCACGCCGCTGTATGAAGGTGATCGATTGTTTGCCCTGGGCGCGGTGTTTCATCCGTTGCGCGCCGACAGCCTGCCGCGTACTCAGGCGTTGTACCAGCGCTTGCACCAGGGCATGACGCCGTTCAGTGCCATGTCGCGCCTGCAGCGTCTGCTGGTCGCGGGCCTGCCGGTGTATGGCGTTGCACTCGGGATCGCGGCCGGGGTCTGGGCCGGGCACATCGAACCGTTGTTCAGCCCGGTGCTGCTGGCGATGTTGATCGCCACCTGCTGGCAGGCGGGCTGGCTCAACGCGCGTCACGTGCATCAGATGCTCCAGCGCAATCCACGGGTCTTCAGCGACCCGCTGCTGCTGCCGCTGTATGCCGAAACGCCGGGGCCGCTGGCGTCGATGGACATGGCCTTCGATAGCCTGAACGTGCGATTGCGCACCATCGCCGGGCGCATCCAGATCAACAGCGACACCTTGCTGGCCCGCGCCGACGAATCCCTGGCCATGGCTCGCAATCAGGGCGAGCGGCTGCAACGTCAGCTCAGCGAGACTGAGCAATCGGCAGCGGCCGTGCATGAGATCAGTGCGACGATCCAAGAGCTGTCGCGCAATCTGCAGCAGGCTGCGCTCGCGACACAAAAAGCCGATCACGTCGCTAACGACGGCCAGCACTTGGCCACTCGCAGCCAGGTGTCGGCGTGCACGTTGTTGAGCGGCGTCAGTGAAATCGGCGAGGCGGTGGGTGCCCTTGCCCAGTCGATCGAAGCCATCAGCGGTATCACCGAGGTCATTCACGACATCGCCGAGCAAACCAACCTGCTGGCGCTGAACGCGGCCATCGAGGCTGCGCGCGCCGGTGATAGCGGGCGCGGTTTCGCAGTGGTAGCCGACGAGGTGCGGGCCCTGGCATCGCGCACCCGGCAGTCCACCGAGCTGATCCAGCGTTCGATCGTGCAACTGCGCCAGGACAGCGAGCGGGCGCTGAATACAGCCCGGCGTGGCGAGTCGGCGGCCGGGGATGCCGGTGCCGACGTCGAGCGCGTGCAGCAGGCACTGGCGCATATCTCCCGGGAAGTCGAGCAGATCAACGGCATGAGCACGCAAATGGCGGCGGCCATCGAGGAGCAATCGGTGGTTGTCGATGAGGTGGGCCAGCAAATCACCGAGATTGCCGACCTCGCCCAACAAAGCACTCAGCAGGCGCAGCGTAGTGGCGAAATCGGCGAGGAGTTGCGCCAGTTGGCCCAGGCGCAACTGGACCTCGCCCTGCGCTTCAACAACGGCTGAGGCCCTGCTTCGGAAACGGATAGAGAAGGGCCCGAATCTGGATAGAGGCCAAGGCGGCGACGGCATTCAATGGATACACGCCCACACCATAAAAAGAGGTGATCTGATGAGTGACTATCGAACCAATGAGCAGTGGCAGGACTATGTCCGCGGCTGCCTCGATTTCCGTCCGGAGGCGGGGATCTATCGTGTGGCCCGTGACATGTTTACCGAGCCGCAACTGTTTGATCTGGAGATGGAGCTGATTTTTGAAAAGGCCTGGATCTATGCCTGCCACGAAAGTGAAATCCCCCAGGCCAACGACTTCATCACCGTCAAAGTCGGTCGTCAGCCGCTGATCATCACCCGTGACGCCAGCGGTCAGCTCAACGGGCTTATCAATGCCTGTCAGCATCGGGGCGCCACATTGACTCGCGTGGGCAAGGGTAACCAGTCCACTTTCACCTGTCCGTTCCACGCCTGGTGCTACAAAAACGATGGTCGGCTGGTCAAGGTCAAGGCCCAGGGCGAATACCCGGAGAGCTTCGACAAGGCGACGCGTGGCTTGAAGAAGTCGCGCATCGCCAGCTACAAGGGCTTTGTCTTTGTCAGCCTTGACGTCAACGGCACTGACTCGCTCGACGAGTACCTGGGCGACGCCAAAATATTCTTCGACATGATGGTCGCCCAGTCGCCCACCGGTGAACTGGAAATCCTGCCGGGCAAATCGACCTACAGCTACGAAGGCAACTGGAAGTTGCAGCACGAGAACGGCCTCGACGGTTATCACGTCAGTACCGTGCACTACAACTACGTGTCCACCGTGCAGCATCGCCAACAGGTCAATGCTGCCAATGGTGCGACGGCCGAAACCCTGGACTACAGCAAGCTGGGCGCCGGCGACGCCGAGACGGACGACGGTTGGTTTTCGTTCCTCAACGGCCACAGTCTGCTGTTCAGCGACATGCCTAACCCAAATGTCCGTCCTGGCTACGCCACTGTGATGCCACGGCTGGTGGCGTCCCATGGCCAGGAAGCAGCCGAGTGGATGATGCACCGCCTGCGCAACCTGAACATTTACCCCAGCCTGTTCTTCATGGACCAGATCAGTTCGCAGCTGCGCATTGTGCGCCCGGTGGCGTGGAACAAGACCGAAATCATCAGCCAGTGCATCGGCGTCAAGGGCGAGTCCGATGCCGACCGGGAAAACCGCATTCGCCAGTTCGAAGACTTCTTTAACGTTTCCGGCCTGGGTACACCCGACGATCTGGTTGAGTTTCGCGAAGCCCAGCGCGGTTTCCAGGCTCGTCTGGAGCGCTGGAACGAAATCACCCGTGGCAACCATCAATGGGTTCAAGGGCCGACTGCCAACAGTGAAGCGTTGGGCATTTCCCCGGTGCTGACCGGCACCGAGTTCACCCACGAAGGTTTGTACGTCAACCAGCACGGCACCTGGCAACGCCTGCTGCTCGAAGGTCTGCAACGTAAAGCCCTGCAGTTGAAGGAGGTATGAGATGAGCCAGGCCCTTCAGTATTCCGTGGAGCAATTCCTCTATCGCAAGGCCGAACTGTGCGACAGCCAGGATTGGGATGCCTACCTCGACCTGTTCGATGCGCAGAGCGAGTTCCACCTGCCGCAATGGGAGTCGGAACATGTCTACACCACTGACCCGAAACGCGGCATGTCACTGATCTATTACGCCAATCGCGGCGGGCTGGAAGATCGCGTGTTTCGCTTGCGCACCGGTAAATCCGCAGCCTCGACACCAATGCCGCGCACCCTGCACCAGATCAGCAATGTGCGCATCAAGGTGCGTGATGACGGCCAACTGGATGTGCGCGCCAGTTGGGTCACGTTCTACACCCGGCAAGCTGTGTCGAATCAGTTTTTCGGCCACGTCACCTATCGCCTCAAAGCGGATGGCGACAGCTGGAAGATCACGCGCAAACACATTGTCCTGCTGAACGACACGATCGATTCGGTCCTGGACTTTTATCACCTGTGAGCCGCGGAGCCGCTGCCATGAACCATAAAGTCGCCTTCAGTTTCGCCGATGGCAAAACCTTGTTCTTCGAGGCCGGCGCAAACGAACTGCTGCTCGACGCGGCGCTGCGCAATGGCGTGAACATTCCGCTCGATTGCCGCGAAGGCGTGTGCGCCACCTGCAAAGGACGCTGTGAGTCCGGGCAATACACCTTGGACTATGTCGACGATGAAGCCCTGAGCGAGCGTGACCTGGCACAACGCAAGATTCTTGCTTGCCAGACCCGTTTGCAGTCCGATGCGACCTTCTCCTTCGATTTCGACTCCAGCCTGTGCAACGCTGCCGGCACGCAAACCGTGCAGGGTGTGGTGACCGATATCGAGCTGATTTCGCCCAGCACGGCGATTCTGCATCTGGACGCCAGCGCCACCGAACAGCAAGTGGACTTTTTGCCCGGACAGTACGCGCGTATCCAGGTGCCTGGCACTTCGCAATGGCGTTCTTACTCCTTTGCCAATCGGCCCAATTCGCGCAATCAATTGCAGTTCCTGATCCGCTTGCTGCCGGACGGAGCGATGAGCAACTTTCTGCGCGAGCGGTGCCAGCCCGGCATGACGCTGGAGTTCGAAGCACCCCTGGGCAGTTTCTACCTGCGGCAAGTGGACAAGCCACTGGTACTGGTAGCGGGTGGTACGGGGCTGTCGGCGTTTCTGGGCATGCTCGACGAACTGGCGGAAGAAGGTGGTCGCGGCCACCCGGTGCAGTTGTTCTACGGCGTTACCCAGGATGCAGACGTGTGCGAGCTCCAGCGCCTGGACAGCTACCGGTCGCGGATTCCCGGTTTTGAATACCAGACCATTGTTTCGCAACCGTCGCAACAGTGGCAGGGTAAGGTCGGTTATATCCCCCAGTACTTCGATGTAGCGCAACTTGAAAGGCAACCTTTCGATATTTATATGTGTGGGCCGCCACCCATGGTCGAGGCCATTAAAGGCTGGTTGGATGAACAAGGACTGCACCGCTTCAACATGTATTACGAGAAGTTCGTAGACAGCAACTCCAAACAGTGAACCGTTGCACAGCACTGTTTTGGGGTTAAACAAACAACAATAAAAAGTTGTGCCGCCGGTTTGCCGGTGAATACCTGAGTTCCGCAGGGCGTCAGGCCCTGCACGTACAAAAATAATTATACGGAGCCCATGAGATGAACACTCAACCAAGAAACAGCCTTGCTTCACCTTCTGCCGCCACCTGAGTCCTGATTCGCCTTAGTTGTCGGTCGCCGTCCCTGAGTCGGTTGCCCGTATGACGAGTCCTGTTTAGCGGAGGTCGAAGGAGATCCCCATGAAAAAGTCAGCGATAGTGTTTTCCCTGTGCCTTGCAAGCGGTACACAACTTGCCCAGGCGTATGATTTACCCGCGGTCAACCTTGGGTTGACCAGTTTCCTCGATGGCGGCCTTCCCGCCGGCCCCGGTTGGTACTTCCAGGAGTACGGCATCGACTACAACGCCCATCGGCTCAACGATAACCGCGGTAACAACGCGCCGCTGCCCAAGACCGATGTGCACTTCCAGGCCATGGCTAGCCAACTCAGCTACTTGTCGGACGTACACTGGGGCAACGCAGCGCTGGGCTGGAACATGGTGCTGCCGATCGTCACCAAAATGGATGTCGATGATGGCCTCAACCACAACGCGATCAAGGCCCAGAGCGGTATGGGCGATCTGCTTTTCGGTCCGTTCTTCCAGTTCGACCCGATCATGGGCAAGGACGGTCCGAAGTTTATCCACCGCATCGAAGTGGACATGATCGCCCCCACCGGGGACTACGACTCGCACCATGACATCAACCCGAGCAGTCATGCCTGGTCCTTCAATCCCTATTGGGCCGGTACCTACTTTTTCACGCCGAAATGGACGGCGTCGGCCCGCCTGCACTACCTCTATAATTTTAAGAACGACGACCCCGGCTACGGCTATGGCGACGTCTCGGACGTGCAGGCCGGCCAGGCCATCCACGCCAACTTCGCCACCGAATATGCCGTCACCGACAAGTTACGCCTGGGGGTAAACGGTTATTGGCTCAATCAAATAACGGACACCAAAGTAGATGGCCACGAAGTGTCCGGTCGCAGGGAGAAAGTATGGGCCATCGGGCCGGGAGCGATGTACAGCTTCTCCAAGGATGACCATGTTTTTGCCAATGCTTATTTTGAACAGGATGTGAAGAATCGGCCGGAGGGCACGCGGTTGGTGTTTCGTTACACCCACCACTTTTAATCGAGCTGCGTTCTTTAATTCATAACTTACAGCCTGTTGGAGATAACAATGACTAACTCTAAAACGCTGCAAATAAAAGCGGCTGTGGTTCGCTCGAAAGGCGCGCCTTTTGTCATCGAGCCTGTGACGCTGCGTCGTCCTGAAGGCGATGAAGTGCTGGTCAAGATCGTTGCCACCGGCATGTGCCACACCGATATGATTATTCGCGACCAGTATTACCCGGTGCCACTGCCGGCCGTGCTGGGGCACGAAGGCTCGGGCATTGTAGAAGCGGTGGGACCCCAGGTTCGCGACCTTCAGGTTGGCGATCATGTGGTGCTGACCTATGGCAGTTGCGGTCACTGCCTGCCCTGCGCCGGAGGTTTGTCTTCCTACTGCAAGGATTTCTACAACCTCAACTTCAGTGGTGCAGACGCCCATGGCCAGTGCGCCATCGATGACGATCATGGGCATCCACTGCATGACCACTTCTTCTCGCAATCGTCGTTCGCCACCTACTCGCTGAGTCGTGAAAGCAACGCAATCAAAGTGTCGAAAGAAGCACCCTTGGCGTTGCTCGGTCCACTGGGTTGCGGCATCCAGACCGGCGCGGGCGCGGTGATCAACTCGCTCAAGGTTCGTCCTGGGAGCAGCTTCGCAGCCTTTGGATCGGGTGCCGTGGGCCTGAGCGCGGTCCTGGCCGCGAGGGTGGCCGGTGCCACTGTGATTATTGCGGTGGACGTCGTGCCTTCGCGCCTGCAACTGGCCCTGGAGCTGGGGGCGACCCACGTGGTGAACAGCAAGGACGGCGACCCGGTGGCGGCCATCCGAGAGATCACCGGCGGCGGTGTCGATTTCGCCCTGGAATCGACCGGTATTCCGGCGGTGTTGCGTCAGTCGGTGGATGCGTTGGGTGGCTTGGGTTGCGTGGGTGTGGTTGGCGCGTCGCACCTGGGCACGCTGGCGTCCTTCGACGTTAACGACTTGCTGATCTCCGGCAAGAGCATTCGCGGAATCTGTGAGGGCGACAGCGTGCCGCAGAAGTTCATCCCGGATTTGGTCAACCTGTACATGCAGGGACGTTTCCCTTTCGACAAGATGGTGAAGTTCTACCCGTTCGAGCAAATCAATGAAGCCGCTGCCGATAGCGAGCGCGGAGACACCCTCAAGCCGATTCTGATGATCGGCGCCTGACCGGCCAGGCATTTGCCCGGAACGAATCTGCCGCCGGAAACGGCGGCAGATTCGTTGCCATGGCGCTTCACGATTCTTTGACGAGCGCGTCACAGGGCTTTGACCGCCGTGAGCCGAAGCTATGAGCTCAATCCCTACTGCAGTGTCGCCCGAGCATGTCTCCCATCCGTTCTATTCTTCTGGTCTGTCCTCTGCTGTTGATATTTCTGACCGTGGCACCAGCCCAGGCTGACGATGCGGTACCTGTGCGTCCTGCGGAATGGGCCCAGCCGGTGGAGGCGAAATACAACCTCTTCCAAATGTCACCCACCCTGTACCGCAGCGCCTTGCCGGACAGCGGCGTCGTGCCGCTGCTGGAAAAACTCAAGGTAGGCACCGTCATCAGCTTCCTGCCTGAATCGGATTCCCGCTGGTTGTCCACGCCGGGCATTAACCTGATCCAACTGCCTTATCGCACCAATCACGTGGATGACGCGCAGGTCATTACGGCCCTTCGCGCGATTCAGGCTGCCGAGGCCAAAGGCCCGGTGTTGATGCATTGCAAACACGGCTCCGATCGCACTGGCCTGATGGCGGCGATGTATCGGGTGGTGGTGCAGGGGTGGACCAAGGAAGACGCGCTGAATGAAATGACCGAGGGCGGTTTCGGTGACAGCACCCACTTCAGGGACGGCGTCCGCTACATGATGCAGGCGGATGCCGACAAACTGCGCACCGCGCTGGCCAATGGTGATTGCAGCACCAGCCCGTTCGCCATGTGCTCGATGAAGAGCTGGTTCAAGTCAGCCAACGTCGAAAAGTAGAAAATTTGAAGCCACAATCCCTGTGGGAGCGAGCTTGCTCGCGAATACGGTATGCCATTCAGCATTTATGTTGACTGACACACCGCATTCGCGAGCAAGCCCGCTCCCACATGGTGATAACTCAATGTTGCTCGTCAGGCTTTTTCTTCAGCTTCGGGTTCGGGAAGAATTGCACTGCCTGAACCTTGGCGTCCGGCACTTTCAGCGCCGAAACGTTGACCCGCGTGCCCAATTCCTTGGGCACGGACAAACCTTGTTCGTTGAGCGTGTCGGAATAACCGCAGGCCACGCACTCACGGTGCGGGACCTCGTCTTCGTTCCACATCATCAACTTGTCCGGCTCGCTGCACGCCGGGCAGACCGCCCCGGCGATAAAGCGTTTTTTCGTAATCACAGGCCCCTCGCTCATGCTGCCGCGTCCTCACTCAGGCCGCTGTGGCGCAAGAGTGCGTCAATCGTTGGCGCACGGCCACGGAAGTCGACGAACAGCACCATTGGCTCCTGGGAACCACCGCGCGCCAGGATCGCTTCGCGGAAGGCGCGACCGGTGTCGGCGTTGAGTACGCCGTCTTCTTCGAACTTCGAGAAGGCATCAGCCGACAGCACTTCAGCCCATTTGTAGCTGTAGTAACCCGCCGCATAACCACCGGCGAAGATGTGCGCGAAGCTGTTCGGGAAACGGTTGTAGGCCGGCGGACGCATGACCGACACCTCGTCGCGCACGCCTTCGAGCACTTGCAGCACGCTGCGGCCGTCGCCGTGGGTGGCGTGCAGTTCGAAGTCGAACAGCGAGAACTCCAGTTGGCGCACCATCATCAGGCCGGACTGGAAATTCTTCGCGGCGAGCATTTTGCCCAGCAAATCTTGTGGCAGTGGTTCACCGGTTTCGTAGTGACCGGAAATCAGCGCCAGGCCTTCAGGCTCCCAGCACCAGTTTTCCATGAACTGACTTGGCAACTCGACCGCATCCCACGCCACGCCGTTGATGCCGGATACGCCGGCATGCTCGACGCGGGTCAGCAGGTGATGCAGGCCATGGCCGAATTCGTGGAACAGGGTGGTGACTTCATCGTGGGTCAGCAGCGCAGGCTTGCCGCTGTCGGCAGGCGTGAAGTTGCACACCAGATTGGCCACCGGGCTTTGCAGCACGCCACCGGCGGTGCGGCGCCGATCGCGAGCGCCGTCCATCCAGGCACCGCCGCGTTTGTTGGCGCGGGCGTACAGGTCAAAGAAGAAGCGGCCGACGTGTTGGCCGTTTTCCTTGATTTCGAACAGGCGAACATCCGGGTGCCAGGTGTCGAAGCCTTTCTGCTCGGCGATTTCGATGCCGTAGAGGCGCTGGACGATGGCGAACAGGCCGCCCAGTACTTTGTCGATCGGGAAGTAGGCGCGAAGTGCTTCCTGGGCAACGCTGTAGCGCTGTTCACGGAGTTTTTCACCGTAGAAACCGCTGTCCCAGCTTTGCAGGTCCGGGCAGCCTTGTTCGGCGGCGTAAGCCTTGAGCTGTTCCAGGTCCTGGGCGGCGAACGGCTTGCTGCGCTTGGCCAGGTCACGCAGGAAACTGAGAACCTGGTCGCTGGATTCGGCCATTTTGGTCGCCAGACTCAGTTCCGAGAAACTGGCGAAACCCAACAATTTGGCGAGTTCTTGACGCAGGTCGAGGATTTCTTCCATCACCGGGCTGTTATCGTTCTGACCGGCATTCGGGCCTTGGTCCGACGCACGGGTGCAGTAGGCGGCATAGACTTCTTCGCGCAGGGCGCGGTCCTGGGCGTAGGTCATCACCGCGTAGTAGCTCGGGAATTCCAGGGTGATCAGGAAGCCATCCAGGCCTTTGGCCTGAGCCGCGGCGGCCATTTGCGCCTTGGCCGAGTCGGTCAGGCCGGCGAGGGTCGCTTCGTCAGTGACGTGCTTGGTCCAGGCTTGTGTGGCGTCGAGCAATTGGTTGGAGAAGCGGCTGCCCAGTTCGGACAATTTGCTTTGCACTTCGGCGTAACGCTTCTGCTCGGTTTCCGGCAGGTCGATACCCGACAGGCGGAAGTCACGCAGGGCGTGTTCCAGGATAGTTTTCTGCGCCACGTCGAAACCAGCGGCTTCGGGACTGTTGGCCAGGGCTTCGAAGGCCTGGAACAGCTCGCGATTCTGGCCCATCTCGGTGGAGTAGGCGCTCAGCGCCGGCAGGCAGGACTCGTAGGCTTCACGCAATTCGGCGCTGTTGCACACGGCATTCAAGTGGCTGACCGGGCTCCAGGCCGCGCCCAGGCGATCATTGAGTTCATCCATCGCCAGCACCAGGCCGGCCCAGGTCGGTTGTTTGCCCTGAGTTTTGAGGATCTCGATAATGGCGGCGCGGTTGTCAGCCAGGATTTGTTCAATGGCCGGTTGCACGTGTTCGGCACGGATCGCCGAGAACGGCGGCAGGTCGTAGGACTGCAAAAGAGGGTTGTTCACGCTCACGGTTGGCACCTTGGCTGGAAGAAACATTGCCCCATCTTAATTACAATCGACACTCACCGCAGCTATCAGCGACAGAGAGAGAACCTATCGTGTCCCTTCGCAAGTATCTGAACCACACGCCGCTACTGGGCAAAGGCGCTTTTGTCGACGGCTCGGCGGTGGTAATCGGCGACGTAGAAATCGGCGAAGACAGCTCCGTCTGGCCGCTGACAGTGATCCGCGGCGACATGCACCGCATCCGCATCGGTGCGCGCACCAGCGTCCAGGATGGCTGCGTGCTGCACATCACCCACGCCGGCCCGTTCAATCCCGATGGCTTTCCCTGCCTGATCGGTGATGACGTGACCGTTGCGCACAAGGTCATGCTCCACGGTTGTTCGGTAGGCAGCCGGGTGTTGATCGGCATGGGCAGCATTGTCATGGACGGTGCGGTGGTCGAAGACGATGTGATCATCGGTGCCGGCAGCCTGGTGCCGCCGGGCAAGCGTCTGGAGAGTGGTTTCCTGTATGTCGGCAGCCCGGTGAAACAGATCCGGCCGCTGACCGACAAGGAAAACGCCTTTTTTACCTACAGCGCGGCGAACTACGTGAAGCTCAAGGACCTGCATCTGGCCGAAGGCTACGACCAGCTCTAAGCCGTCTCACAACTGCCCAGGAATTTTCATGCATTACCAAACAGTATTGTTCGACCTCGATGGCACTCTGACCGATCCGCGCGAGGGCATTACCCGCTCGATCCAATTCGCCCTGGCCAAACTGGGCATCGATGAACCCGACCTGACCAAACTCGAACACTTCATCGGTCCACCGCTGTTGCAGGCGTTCATGCAGTTTTACGAGTTCGACGAACCCAAGGCCTGGGAAGCGGTGAATTTCTATCGCGAGCGTTTCAAAGTGACCGGCCTGTATGAAAACCGAGTGTTCGACGGCGTTACTCCGCTGCTGGAAACCCTGAGCGGGCAAGGGCGGCAGTTGTATATCGCCACCTCCAAACCCTGGGTGTTCGCCCGGGAGATCGCCCGCCACTTCGACTTCGCCAAACACTTCAAAGTGATTTACGGCAGCGAACTGGACGGCACGCGGACCAACAAGGTCGAGTTGATTGCCCACTTGATCGCCGAAGAAGGCCTCGACCCGGCCAACACCCTGATGATCGGCGACCGCAAACACGACTTGATCGGCGCGCGAAGCAACGGCTTGGACGCCGCGGCCGTGGGTTACGGTTTTGGCAGTCGGGAAGAGCTGAGCGCCGAAGCACCGGCGTATCACTTCGAAACGCTGGAAGAGATGCATCAGGCGTTTTTGCAGCGTTAGTGCAATCCCCATCGCGAGCAACCTCGCTCCCACAGGATATGTGTTCGACACAAATCCCCTGTGGGAGCGGGCTTGCCCGCGAAGAGGCCGGATCAGCCACCGCTAATCTAAGACTCTGCCAACCCTTTCAACGCCGCCTTGCGCTCAACAACCGGCAACCCACCCAGCTTCTCCACCTCGGCATAAAACCTCACCCAATCCCCATCCACCTGCCGGAACAGCGCAGCAAACGCTGGCACCCATTGGTCGTACAAACCAAACGGCAGTAGCTTGGCATTGTTCATTGGTGCGTTGATCCACGCGTCGTAGCGTTTATCCCCGGCCCATTGGCTGTCGCGCATAGCTCGATAGTCGCTGCGTAGCCGTTCGAACTCTGCGGCTTTGCGCTGGCGCATCTGCTCGACGGCCAGGGGTTGGGCGTACAGGTGTTCAAGGCGTGTGCGGGTGTCCAGAACCAGCTGGGTAAGCTGATCGCGCTGTTGCAGCGTCGCGCCATTTTCCGGAGCGAGGCCCCGACTGGCGCGCCATTGCCGAGTGCCTTCCTGCTCGACAAACGTGGCAAAGGATTCGTTGAACTCGGTGTCGTCCTTCACATAGAAACGTTGATGGGCCAGTTCATGAAAGATCAGCGTTGCCAGTCGCTCATCGCCCCAATGCATCATCGAGCTGATGATCGGGTCGTTGAACCAGCCCAGGGTCGAGTAGGCCTCGACCCCGCCGATCGACACGTCCATGCCTTGCAGGCGCTGCAATGCCGCTTCGCCCCGGGCCGCGCTCTGGCTGTAGTAACCGCGATAGGCGACGCAACCGGCGATGGGGAAGCAATGGTTTTGCGGCTTCAGGGAAAATTCCGGCGTGACGAAGACATTCCAGACGACGTACGGCCGGCCAATGTCGGCGTACAGGCGATAGCTCTGGTTATCCGGCAGGTGCAACTGCTGGCTGGCGAACACCCGGGCCTTTTGCGACTGGGCCAGGTGCGCACGCAATTGCGCATCGCGTTGCGGATTGGCAATCACCTTGGCCACTGGCTCCCGGGCTCGCAGCAATTGCAGCTGACCACCGGCCAATTGGCTGTAGTAGCTGACGCTGGCGCAACCGTTGAGCAACAAAAACAACACACCCGGAAACAAAACGCGCAAAACGCGATCAAGTAACCCAAGGCTTGGAAGCGGCCTGATCAAAATAAGAACATCCCTGGAAAGTCTGCCCACAAGACTATCCCGCCACACTGGAGCTCCGCTATGCGCAAGTTGATGCTGACAGGGGGCCTGCTGACGCTGGCCGGTTGTGCCGGATTTGGCATGCCCGACCCTGATCCGTCCCAGGCGTGGATCGACCTGGCTTCAAAGCAGGAAGATTCGGCGCTGCAAGCGTTGAAGGTCGATGACAAGGCCGCCACTGACAAACGTTTCTTCGAAGTACAACCCGGCAGCCATGAGTTGAAGGTTCGTTACCAGTTCGCCGTTGAACCCACCAACATCGGCCCCGATTCCGGGCCGTTGTGGCGCGATTGCCAGCTGAGTGTGAAATTCAAGGATTTCAACGCCGGTCAGCGTTATTAACTGCAAGCAGGAAATATAGGTTTCCGGCCGTGGGCAAAGCTCTACGACCAGCAGCGAAAAGTCATCGGGCAGGCCACCCCCGCAGGCTGCCAACGTACGTGATCGGCGTTATGCTGAATGACCAATCATCGGGACATTCATCATGCGCAGGTTATTGCTGTTGCTTGGGGCGAGCGCTCTTTCCGGTTGCCTGAGTCCGCTGCCGGCCGTCGATCCACAGATGGCCTGGGTCGACATGTCTACGCCGACCCCCGGTGGCAAGTTGATGATGGCTGAACGCCTGGATAACCAGCGATTGACGGACGGGCGCTACTTTCAGGTCACCCCCGGCAGTCATGAGCTGAAGGTGCGCTTCGACTTTGAAGTGTTCACGGGCGGCTCGGGGTTCTTGAACGACTCCCCTGAGCGCTTGTGCTACCTGACCATTCGCTACGATCGATTCGAAGCCGGCCAGCGTTACATGCTGGAAGGTCGCTCCCTGGCCTTTACCCCCAGCGCCCGGCTGTATAACGCCAAGCGGGAGATCGTGGCCGAAGACCGGGAAGTCCTCTGCATCATCTGAGTCGGATCAACGATCGTTCTTTTGGTAGATGATGGCTTTTGTTCCGTTTTCGCAGGTGCCAACGATCATCGCTACATCATGCTTGGCAGCTTCTTCCTTGGTGACGATTTCCAGGGTGTAGGAGGGCACCGCGTTGGCCTGAATCTTTATTTCGATCTCATTCTTCAGTTCTTCGCAGTCTTTGGTCGCGGCCAGGGCCGAAGTGGCCAGCGCGCAACAGATAATCGCCAAGGCAAAACGTTTCATGGTGAAGCTCCCTTTAAGCAGCGCGCATGTCTATGCGCTGAAGCTGCTGTCATTTATTCGACCACAGTTTTGCGAAGCGAGTTCTGATATCAGTCACAACCTACGGTTTCAGCGTTGGCGTTGTGTCGTTTGTCAGGCCGCTTTCGCGAGCAAGCCCGCTCCCACATTTTGGAATGCATTCCAGATGTGGGAGCGGGCTTGCTCGCGAAGGCGCCAGTGCAATCAACGCCTATTCAAAGCCAAATGAAGATCAGCTAACCAACGTGGCATCCAGGCTGATCTTCGCATTCAACACTTTGGAAACCGGGCAGCCTTCTTTGGCTTTGTTGCTCAGTTCTTCAAATTGCGCCTGGGTCGCCCCAGGGATTTTCGCCTTGAGGATCAGTTTCACCGCAGTGATCGCAAAACCACCGTCGACCTGATCCAGCGTGACCTCCGCATTGGTATCGATGCTGTCAGCCTTGAGGCCCGCATCGCCGAGGATCATCGAAAATGCCATGGAGAAACAGCCCGCGTGGGCCGCGCCGATCAGCTCTTCCGGATTGGTGCCCTTGCCGCCTTCGAAACGGGCCTTGAAGCCGTAGGGCGCTTCTCTGAGAACACCGGTTTCCGTGGAAATCGAACCGATGCCGGTTTTCAGGTCACCTTCCCAATGAGCCGATGCTTTCTTCGTGATAGCCATGTCTGCCTCCTCAAGATCCGGCGCGGAATGTCGCGCCTTCGTGGTTTTCGGTTGCTAAGGGTTCTGAGGATAGAAGACTTGGCAAAGTTCACCTTGTCGGATCAAACCGCTTATCTGGTAGGCAAATTCATGTCTGCTATTGAAACTCGGGTATATGCCCTCATTGCATAGGGAACGCTTTTAGACTCGGCAGGTTTTCACTCGTGAAAAAAACCTGCGCCCCATTGGAGAAGCAGGTTTATGAAACGACTGTCCGATATCAAGTACTCAACCCTCGACCTGGTGCCCGTGCGTGAGAACGGCAGCGCAGCCCAGTCGCTGCGCAATTCCCTGGACCTGGCGCAGCACGTCGAAAAATTCGGCTACAACCGCTTTTGGGTCGCCGAACACCACAACATGGACGGCATCGCCAGCTCCGCGACCTCGGTGCTGCTCGGTTACCTGGCCGGTGGCACTTCGACCATTCGCGTTGGCTCCGGTGGCGTGATGCTGCCCAACCATGCGCCTTTGGTGATCGCCGAACAGTTCGGCACCCTTGAAAGCCTCTACCCCGGCCGTATCGACCTGGGCCTGGGCCGCGCCCCCGGCTCCGATCAGATGACCGCCCGCGCACTGCGCCGTGAACGCTCCGGCAGTGCCGACGACTTCCCCGAAGACGTGGCAGAACTGGTGCGCTACCTCGGTCCGCGCACGCCGGATCAACGAATCATCGCGATGCCAGGCACCGGCACCAATGTCCCGGTGTGGTTGCTGGGTTCGAGCCTGTTCAGCGCACAACTGGCCGGTGAACGCGGTTTGCCCTACGCCTTCGCCTCGCATTTCGCACCGCGCTTCATGCATGAGGCGATTCGCGTCTACCGCAATCACTTCAAGCCGTCGGCGGTTCTGGACAAGCCTTACGTGATGCTCGGCGTGCCATTGGTGGCGGCCGACACCGACGAACAGGCCGATTACCTGGCGACCTCGGTCTACCAACGCATCCTCGCGCTGATGCGTGGCCAGAGCCTGGTGCAACGTCCGCCGGTGAAAACCATGGACGGCTTGTGGTTGCCCCATGAAAAAGAGGCGGTCGGCGATTTCCTTGGCCTGGCCATGGTCGGCAGCCCGCAGAAAATCCGCGCCAAGCTGGAAGTACTGATCGAGCAGACCCAGGCTGACGAGTTGATCTTTACCTGCGACCTGTATGAACACGCCGATCGCGTGCATTCCTACGAGTTGCTGGCGCAGGTCATGAAAGGCTGACGCGCAAACTGCGGACACAAAAAAGCCGACGCCAATGCGTCGGCTTTTTCATTTGAGCAAGAATCAGCCTACTTGGTGTAGACGATGACTTTGGTGCCTTTCTCACAGGTACCGACGACTTTACCGCCAGCCGTCGCGCCTTTATCGGCGATTTCCAGCGAATAACCGGCAACGCCCTTGGCGTCCAGTTTCGCGGCAATTTCAGCTTTCAGCTCTTCACACGACTTGCCGTCAGCAAAGGCGGTTCCTGCAAGGCTCAACAAACCTACTGCCAAAATAAACTTCTTCATCGGTTGCATTCCCTGGTCGGATCAATAGGGGCACCCGGCGATCAGCCAGGTGCACACATGTAGCGCTTTGCCATTCCCTATGGCACTCGGCCAGCGCGCAAGTTCAGAAGCCTAGCTCAAACTCAGCTGCTGGCAATCCGGAACCCGACTTTCAAGGTCACCTGGAAGTGGGCTGCCTTGCCGTCCTTGATGTGGCCGCGGGTCTCGGTCACTTCGAACCATTCCAGATGCTTGAGGCTTTTGCTGGCTTCGGCCAGCGCGTTGTTGATTGCATCTTCGATGCTGGTAGGGGACGAGCCGACCAGCTCGACTTTCTTGTAGGTGTGATGGTCAGTCATAGCGTTCTCCTTGGGGTATGAAATACAGCCTAGCAGTGATTTTTCGTATTACTTCTGTCGGTCATTCCCACAGCAAAGTTCAGATTTACTGCACTTTCTCAAACCCCTGAAGTCCCAACCAACACACGCTACTCATCACCAATGAAGGAGAGCCACCATGGCCAACACCTCTTTACGTAAAGCCTCATTGCAAAGCATGGAAGCCGAGATCGAGAGTCTTCTCAAGTCGCTGGAAAACCTGAAGGACGACGCCTCGGACGAGTCGCGTAAAACCCTCAAGGCGCTGAAAAGCAACGCTGAGAACGCGCTGAAGCATTCTCGCCATCTGCTGAGCGACGCTTACGAAGAAGTCAAAGTGAAAACCCGCGAAACCGGGATCGCAACTCGGGACTACGCCCAGGAACACCCTTGGACTACAGCCGGTGTCGCCGTTGGCGCACTGGGTCTGCTCGCGGCTTACCTGTTGTGCAAACGCGGCGACTAATCCGCTTGGCGCAGCTCATTCTTGAGCCACTGCGCCAATTGCCGAGCGCGCCCGTCCGCGGCGCGCTTGGGTAGCCACAACGCCAGTTGCGCCGGGGTTTCACTGAAACCCCACGGCGCAACCAGGCGGCCGGCCTTCAAATCTTCGGCCACCAGTGGCTCAGGGGCAATCGCCACACCCAGCCCCGCCACCGCCGCTTCCAGCAAATAATACAAATGCTCGAAACCCTGACCGTACTTCAACGCCTTGGCGTCGAGGCCGCTTTGCTGCGCCCAGCTCGGCCAGGCCTGCGGACGCGAGGTGGTGTGCAGCAGTGGCTCGCCTAACAGCGCACTGGCCGGTGCCTGTTGCAGACGTTCGTAACCCGCGAAGCGTGGGCTCATGACCGGGCCGATGCGTTCGCTGGCCAGTTCATAGACTTGCATGTCCGCCGGCCACGGTGGCTCGGCAAACACCAGCAAGGCGTCCAGCCCCGGACGGCGTGGATCGAGATCACCTTCCCCGGCCGACAGGTGCAGGCGCAGGTCCGGCAAGTCCGCATTCAATCGCCCCAGGCGCGGAATAAACCAGCGCGCCAGCAAACTCCCCGAGCAGCCGAGCACGAAGGGTGCATCGGCGGTGCTTTGGGTCAGTTCGGCGCAGACGGTGCGCAATCGCTCGAACGCCTCAGCGCTGGCATCACGCAAACGGATGCCGGCATCTGTGAGTTTCAGGCCACGCCCTTCCTTGATGAACAGGCTGACGCCAAGGTGTTCTTCAAGCACCTTCAGTTGTCGGCTGACCGCGCCATGAGTGACGTGCAGCTGTTCGGCGGCCTGACTGACGCTGTTCAGGCGGGCAGTGGCTTCGAAGGCGCGAAGGGCGTTCAGCGGGGGGAGGTCGTGGCTCATGGGATCTGTGAGTTTTCCTGACAGGTTTCGGCGATCTTATCGGTTTTCAGAGCGAAACGTCAGGGGTAGAGTGAGCGTCATTGTCATCACACGAATCCAACTGGAGCGACCCATGACCCAGACTAATCTGCGCAACGGCCCCGATGCCAACGGCCTGTTTGGCTCGTTCGGCGGCCGTTACGTCGCCGAAACCCTGATGCCGTTGATCCTCGACCTGGCCCGTGAATACGAATTGGCCAAGGAAGATCCGGCATTCAAAGAAGAATTGGCTTACTTCCAGCGCGACTATGTCGGTCGTCCAAGTCCGCTTTACTACGCTGAACGCCTGACCGAATTCTGCGGCGGCGCGAAGATTTACCTCAAGCGCGAAGAGCTGAACCACACCGGCGCGCACAAGATCAATAACTGCATCGGCCAGATCCTGCTGGCGCGGCGCATGGGCAAGAAACGCATCATCGCCGAGACTGGCGCCGGCATGCACGGCGTGGCAACCGCCACCGTGGCCGCGCGTTTCGGTCTGGATTGCGTGATCTACATGGGCACCACTGATATCGAACGTCAGCAGGCCAACGTGTTCCGCATGAAGCTGCTGGGCGCCGAGGTGATCCCGGTGGTCGCTGGTACCGGCACCCTGAAAGATGCGATGAACGAAGCCTTGCGTGACTGGGTGACCAACGTTGACAGCACCTTCTACCTGATCGGCACCGTCGCCGGTCCGCATCCATACCCTGCAATGGTTCGCGACTTCCAGGCCGTGATCGGCAAGGAAACCCGTACACAACTGCAAGACCAGGAAGGCCGCCTGCCGGACTCCTTGGTGGCGTGCATCGGCGGTGGTTCCAACGCCATGGGCCTGTTTCACCCGTTCCTGGACGACAAGAGCGTCGAGATCATTGGCGTCGAAGCGGCCGGTTACGGTATCGAGACAGGCAAGCACGCGGCCAGCCTGAACGGCGGCGTACCGGGCGTGTTACACGGCAACCGCACCTTCCTGCTGCAGGACGATGACGGCCAGATCATCGACGCTCACTCGATCTCCGCTGGCCTCGACTATCCGGGCATCGGTCCTGAACACGCCTGGTTGCATGACATCGGCCGCGTCCAGTACACCTCAGTGACCGACGACGAAGCCCTCGATGCGTTCCACAAATGCTGCCGTTTGGAAGGGATTATTCCTGCACTGGAAAGCGCCCACGCCTTGGCCGAAGTGTTCAAACGCGCACCGAACCTGCCGAAGGATCACCTGATGGTGGTCAACCTGTCCGGTCGTGGCGACAAAGACATGCAAACCGTGATGCACCACATGGAACAATCGAAGCAGGAGAAACACTGATGAGCCGCCTGCAAACGCGCTTCGCCGAACTCAAGGAACAGAACCGCGCCGCCCTGGTGACCTTCGTCACCGCCGGCGACCCGAGCTATGACACCTCCCTGGCCATCCTCAAGGGCTTGCCGGGCGCTGGTGCCGACGTGATCGAGTTGGGCATGCCTTTCACCGACCCGATGGCCGACGGCCCGGCGATCCAGTTGGCCAACATCCGCGCCCTCGGCGCCAAGCAGAACCTGGCGAAAACCCTGCAAATGGTTCGCGAGTTCCGTGAAGGCAATACCGAGACGCCGCTGGTGCTGATGGGTTACTTCAACCCTATTCACATGTATGGCGTTCCGCGTTTCATCGCTGATGCCAAAGAGGCCGGTGTTGACGGCTTGATCGTGGTCGACCTGCCGCCGGAACATAACGGTGAGCTGTGCGATCCGGCTCAGGCTGCCGGCCTGGACTTTATCCGCCTGACCACGCCGACCACCGATGACGTGCGCCTGCCGACCGTTTTGAACGGCAGCTCCGGTTTCGTCTACTACGTGTCTGTGGCCGGTGTGACCGGTGCGGGCGCGGCCACGCTGGAGCATGTCGAAGAAGCCGTCGCACGTCTGCGTCGCCATACCGACCTACCGATCAGCATTGGTTTCGGGATTCGTACACCGGAGCAAGCGGCGTCCATCGCGCGTCTGGCGGACGGTGTGGTGGTGGGTTCGGCACTGATCGATCACATCGCCAATGCCTCGACACCGGACCAGGCCATCGACGGCGTGCTGAGCCTTTGTGCCGCGCTTTCCGAGGGCGTGCGTAAGGCCCGGGTCAGCTGAAGGTAAAGTTCTTGATACAGAGGAATTAGCGCCTCGCCCCACACACTAAACAGCAAGACCGAGGGATTCAGGACGTCGTTCTGAATCCCTTTTTGCTGTTTGTGCAGTGAGGAAACCCCCGATGAAAATGCCGAAACGTCTGATTGCCAGCCTGGGCGTACTGATGCTCAGTGCGACACCGTTGCTGCACGCCAGCGCCGACCAGCGCGACGATCACGACCACGGCGGCCCGCAGCAGGGCCAACACGACAATCACGGTGACAATCGCGGCGACGATCACCGTGGCCCGCAGGACAACCATCGCGGCGGCCCTCCGCCACGGGACTTTGGCCCGGTGCGCCAGACCATTCATGATAATCACGGTTATTTCGTACGCGGTGCGCCGCCGCCTCCGGGCATTCGTCTGGAACGCGGTCGCCCGTTGCCGCACGGTTATTACGGCGAACGCCTGGATGGCCGAGCCCTGGGCCGGTTGCCGCAATATCAGGGTTATGAGTGGCGTCGGGCCGGTGGCGATATTGTGTTGATCGCCGTGGGGACCGGGATCGTTTATGAAATTCTGGATAACGTGTTGAACTGATCGATTCCACTTCCGCAGGCTGAGCACAGCTTATGTAGCAGCTGGCGAAGCCTGCGTTCGGCTGCGAAGCAGTCGCCATCCATCCATCTCGGTGCTTGATGTACCGCAGAGTCTGATTTTACGACTGCTTCGCAGCCGAACGCAGGCTTCGCCAGCTGCTACAAAGTCGGCGGTGATCCTGTCAGGGCAACTCCAACCCGCCCGCCGCTTTATGCAACGCCCGTAAATGCTCGCCCACCTGCTTCAAATTGGCTTCGTTAGCCGCAATCTCCGCCGCGCGACTCGGCTCAAGCAGCGCCCGAACTTCCTTATCCAGGTCCCCGGTCAGCGATTGCAGCTGTTTCTGGCGCAGGCTGGTTTCCGATTCCAGGCGCGCCGACTCGCTCGGTTGTGGCAAGCCATAACCACCGGAGCCGAGCAGTTCGGCGGGGCGGCTGAGGAAGCCGCTGTTGGCGAGAATCTGCTGCAGGGTTGCGTTGGCCTTGTCCATGCCGCCGTTTTTCAGTTCGCGAGCACCCAGATAGCGCTGCTTCACTTCATCCTGGGCCAACTGTAGCTGTCGACGGAAACTGGCCTGTTCCAGCAACAACAGCGCCGCACTGGTGCGCAAATCAGCCTGATCGATCCATTTACGTCGATCTTCGGCACTCAATGACAGCCAGTCTTCGACGGTGGCCTGCTTGATCGGCAAGTGCTTCTTCAGCACTTCGAACATCGCCTGATAGCGATCCCGGAAGGAGTCGAAGCGATAACCCAGGCGCAAGGCTTCACGCGGGTCGTCCAGCACGCTGGTGTCCGCCAGTCCGCGGCCCTTGAGCACTTCCAGCAAACCGTTGGGCATGATGCTGTCCAGTCCGGTCAGTTGCGCGTTGTTGCTGCCGCTGCGCAGCAGTTTCAGGCTTTCCACCGCACAGTTGTTGGACAGGAAGAAGTAGTTGCCGTCGTAGCTCCAATGCATCTCCGCCGCGTGTTCCACCACTTCTTCGATTTCGGTGCGCGACAGGTTCAGCGGCACCGAGGCGAGGCTGCGCAATTCGGTCTTGGTGTACTCGTCGATAACCTGGGCCAACGGCAATACAAACAGGCGCGAAGGGTATTTGCCGACCAAGCCATCCCAACTCGACAACTGCACATCACCGACAAAAGCGCGGTAGGACAGCACCAGGTGTTGGTCCAGATCCAGCCGGCAATCCGGCCCGCGTGGACGGCCCGGTGCACAGATGACCAGGCGCAACATGCTGTGGCCCCAGCGGCTGACCCAGTTCTGATTGGCTTCGGCCAGCAGGTAATCCACGGCATAGACCCGCTCCGGATCGACCTGGCCCAACGGGGTCTTGGCGAAGTCGTTGCCAGCATTCAAGAACGCGAAGGTTTTTGCGCAGGTGTCTTTGGCGGCGGGCGCCCAGCCAAAATGTTCCTTGTAGTAGCGGTATAGCGCGGGGCGGCGGCAGGCATAGCTCGGGTCGAGGAGGAAATACTCCATGTTGACCGCGACGAATTCCTTGGGATTGGTGGTTTCGTAGATGTCCGGGCTGCGGGCGACTTGCCGATTGTGTTGTTCGCGCTCGCCGCGGCGGCCGACGTATTGCGGCCAACCGGCCAGATCCAGCAGGCGCGGGTCGTCACTGAGGGTAAAGCGTCGTGTGGTCTGGCCGCGGCATTGGTCGGGGATGCCGATCAGACCGGAGCTGTTGTTGCGCTGGTTGCAGCGCTGGATAAGCGTACGCTCGGCGTCTGGCCACAGGCGCGAGCGATCGTAAATATGGGTCAGTTCGTGCAGGACCGTGGCCAGCATCTCCCGGCGCACGGTGCCGTGAGGGCGGTAGGTCTTTTTGGTCGCGGCGCTGCCATCGGTGAGGCTGGCGAGCAGGTTGCGATTCAGATCGAGTTCGGACACCAGTGACGCCTGGCCATAAGCATTGCCGGGCATTTCGTCGGTCCAGCCGACATCGATGCGCCGATCCAGTTGCTCGACGAAGCGCGGCGGCAATGCCTGCATGGCTTCATCGAGCAGTGCCTGGCTGGCCTGCACTTGCGCTGGGCTCAGACCGTCGGTCTTGAGTCGTAGTTGCAGGCTGGCCTGGGCGCTGTTGCCGAGTAGCAACACCATCCCGGCCAGTAGCCAGGCACCAAGCGACCTCACAGTGCGAGGATGGCTTCGGCGAGAACCTGATCACTGGCGTCGCGCGCTTCCGGCACGCGGGTGCGCAAGGTGTTGATGGCCGCTTCCAAGTGCGCGCCACGAATCTCGCCATCGCTGGCAACGAAACTGGCGGCGTCGTCATGGGCTTCGCGGACGATTTTCGAATCGCGAATGGAAGTGGTGGTATCGGACGTGAAATCAAGCGTGCGCTGGGTGGCACGGATGATCATGTTACTGGTGGCAACCAGGGTGTGCGCCTGGGCCATGTCGGCCAACAACAGCAGGCCAAGGGTGGCAGCAATCAGCGGGCTACGCATGGAACGACTCCGGAAGAACGATGGTAACTATTGGACGAGAATTGCCTGTGCCAGTTCAAGGTCGCTGGCATGAAGTTTTGGCTGGGTCCGACGCAGATAATCCAGGGCGGATTCCAGGTGCGCTCCTCGCAGTTGGCCGTCACTGGCAATGAACGCCGCAGCGTCATCCTGAGCGGCGATCAGCAGTTTATGGTCGAAGGGCGCAGAGGTCACCATGCTTGTGGCGTAACCGCTGACCACAGTGCCTTGTGTAGAGAGGTTGAACGCGTCGAAGGCATGGGCCGATCCCGACCAGCAGGCCACGAAGATCGCTTGCGTGAGCAACAGTTTCGAAAGAAAACGCATGAGACTCGATAGCTGGAAACGAGTCCCAAGGCTAGCGTAATGCCCGGACTAGAGCCAGCGCCGAAACATCGGGACACGATGGGCGTGTCCCGCCGTTGCGCTGACGCTTAGATCGCGAGGATGGCTTGGGCCAACTGTGCGTCGGTAGCGTTCAGTTGAGGCGCCTGGTGGCGGATTTCGTCGAATGCGCTTTCCAGTTTCACGCCACGAATGTCGCCGTTGCTGGCGACGAAGCTGGCGGCGTCATCACGGGCGGCGCGCACGATTTTGTTGTCGCGCAGTGAAGAAGAGACATCGGAGGTTGCATCGGAACTGGACTTGAAAGCGCCAACGACGGCGTCGGTGGTCACGATGAAGCTGGTGGCGTGGGCATTGGCAGCCACGGCGAGCAGGGCTGCAGCGCTCAGCAGACGAAGACGGGACATGGGGTAGCTCCTTTGGATGAACCGATTGAGAGGTGGCGCAGTGTCTGAAAGATCAGACGCCGGTCACGCAGCGTTCGCCACCTTCTGATCGGATATTAGGCTGACGAGGATGGATTCGAACAGCCCATACAGATGAAACGATACGTAGGAGCTGCCGACGGCTGCGATCTTTTGGTTTGCTTTTAGAACAGGATCAAAAGATCGCAGCCTTCGGCAGCTCCTACAGAATTGTACTGTTCTGTATGTGATTGTAGAAAACTGTACTGGTTTGGCGTTTTATGGCCCTGAAACGACAAAACCCGCCGTGGTTTCCCACGACGGGTTTTGTTTGTTCAATTCGGGTTGCTGGCGGTGGACCCTACAGGTCAGAGCCAGCGACGCTACTTAGCGCCAGAACGGCTTGCTCAGCTCTTCGTAGCGTTGTGCTTCGCTAATCCCGGCATCAGCCAGCAGACGCGAATCCAGACGAGCCAGTTGATGGCGGCTGGTAATGCGGCGCTGCCACAACATCAGGTTGGCGATAACGCGAAGAGGCATGGAAGCCTGGGTTTTTGCAGCGGTATCTTCGAAGAACAGTTCGGAACTGAGTGTACGTTCCATGGTTGACATCCTTCCGCTTGTGGCGGGATTAGGTAGTGGTTTAACTGATGCCAATGATCCTCCTGTTTGGCCAGTCCCTCTAGATACAGTTCACTTGTATTGTGAGGGATCAATTAACTGTTTATAGGGGGTGTACTGGTCGAAATTGAGGCAACTGTACCTGTCGGCACCAATACAGTGCATTTTCGACTGAAGAGGTCGGATCTGTAGGTAAAATCGGTAGGAATAGACCAGTACAGCAGTACAGTTTTCGACAGGAACGGGTGTTGCAAGCAACAACTGACGCAACTGTGTTTGCGTCAGCTGTGTTTTCCTTCAATCAGACCTTCAGCATCCGCCCGGTTTCTTCCAGGTTGATGTGCCAGCTCAGGGCATCACGCAGGATGTGTGGGGTGTGTCCACCAATGGCACAGGCGGCTGTGAAGTAGTTATTCAGGGCTTCGCGATAGTCCGGGTGCACACAGTTGTCGATGACCACCCGAGCCCGCTCCCGTGGCGCCAGGCCACGCAAGTCGGCCAGACCAATCTCGGTCACCAGGATGTCGACATCGTGTTCGGTATGGTCGACATGGCTGACCATCGGCACCACGCTGGAAATCGCGCCGCCCTTGGCAATCGACTTGGTCACAAACACCGACAGGTGCGCATTGCGCGCGAAATCACCCGAACCGCCGATGCCGTTCATCATCCGCGTACCGCAGACGTGAGTGGAGTTAACGTTGCCGTACAGGTCGAATTCCAGCGCGGTGTTAATGCCGATGATGCCCAGGCGTCGAACCACTTCCGGGTGGTTGGAGATTTCCTGAGGGCGCAACACAAGCTTGTCTTTGTAATGCTCCAGATTGCCGAACACATCAGCGTTGCGCCGGGCCGACAGAGTGATCGAACTGCCCGAGGCAAAGCTCAGCTTGCCGGCATCGATCAGGTCGAACGTCGAATCCTGCAACACTTCGGAATACATGGTCAGGTCTTCGAACGGCGAGTCGATCAAGCCACACATCACCGAGTTGGCGATGGTGCCGATCCCGGCCTGCAGTGGGCCGAGCTTGTTGGTCATGCGCCCGGCAGCCACTTCCTGTTTGAAGAAGTCGATCAGGTGATCGGCGATGGCCTGGGTGTCGGTGTCCGGCGGCAGCACGGTGGACGGCGAGTCGGATTGGTTGGTGATCACGATCGCGACGATCTTCTCCGGCGGGATCGGAATGGCGGTGCTGCCAATTCGATCGTCGACCTTCACCAGTGAAATCGGCGTGCGGGTCGGGCGGTAGGTCGGGATATAGATGTCGTGCAACCCTTCGAGGTTCGGGTTGTGCGCCATGTTGATCTCGACGATGACGTGCTTGGCGAAGATCGCGAAGCTGGCCGAGTTGCCCACTGACGTGGTCGGCACGATATGGCCCTGCTCGGTGATCGCCACGGCTTCAATCACCGCAATGTCCGGCCGCGTGAGTTGCTGATTACGCAGCATCTCGACGGTTTCCGACAAGTGCTGGTCGATGAACATGACTTCGCCGGCGTTGATCGCCTTGCGCAAGGTGCTGTCGACCTGGAATGGCATGCGGCGCGACAGGACGCCGGCTTCGGTCAGCTGTTTGTCGAGGTCGTTGCCCAGGCTCGCGCCGGTCATCAGGGTGATTTTCAACGGAGTGATTTTGGCGCGCTCGGCCAATGCGTGCGGCACAGCCTTGGCTTCGCCGGCGCGGGTGAAACCGCTCATGCCGACGGTCATGCCGTCCTCAATCAGAGCGGCAGCATCAGCGGCGCTCATCACCTTATCCAACAACGAAGGCAAGCGAATACGATCACGGTACATGGATTGTTATCTCGGGCAACGGAAGCAAGGTGTGCAGTCTAGTGACTTGAAAAAAATCCGTCCCGCTACCATGGTCGAATGCCGAGCCCTGATTTAGAGCCTTTTGTCGGGTTTCACGGGGAATAAAAAAACCCCAGCCTACTAAAGGCTGAGGTTTTGGGTATTGCGCTGGAGCAGGTTTTACTCGACGGCTTTGACCATGTCTTCGATGACCTTTTTGGCGTCGCCGAAAACCATCATGGTTTTGTCGAGGTAGAACAGTTCGTTGTCCAGGCCGGCATAGCCGCTGGCCATCGAGCGCTTGTTGACGATGATGGTCTTGGCCTTGAACGCTTCGAGAATCGGCATGCCGGCAATCGGCGATTTCGGATCGTTCTTGGCGGCCGGGTTGACCACGTCGTTGGCGCCGAGCACCAGCACCACGTCGGCCTGACCGAACTCGGAGTTGATGTCTTCCATCTCGAACACCTGGTCGTAAGGCACTTCGGCCTCGGCCAGCAATACGTTCATGTGGCCAGGCATCCGACCGGCAACCGGGTGGATCGCGTACTTCACGGTCACTCCGCGATGGGTCAGTTTCTCGGTCAGTTCTTTCAGTGCGTGCTGTGCCCGTGCTACCGCGAGGCCGTAGCCCGGAACGATGATCACGGTGTCGGCGTTGGTCAGCAGGAACGTCGCGTCATCAGCCGAACCGGATTTCACCGGGCGGGCTTCTTTCGAGCCAGCAGGGCCGGCCGCATCTGCTGTGTTGCCGAAACCGCCGAGCAGCACATTAAAGAAGGAACGGTTCATCGCCTTGCACATGATGTACGAGAGGATCGCACCAGACGAACCTACCAGCGAACCGGCAATGATTAGCATCGAGTTGTTCAGCGAGAAGCCGATGCCCGCTGCAGCCCAGCCGGAGTAGCTGTTGAGCATCGACACGACAACAGGCATGTCGGCGCCGCCAATCGGGATGATGATCAGCACGCCCAGCACGAAGGCCAGGGCCAGCATCAGCGCGAAGGCACTGAGGTTGCCGGTCAGCATAAAGGTGATGCCCAGTGCCAGTGTTGCCAGGCCCAGCAGCAGGTTCAGCTTGTGCTGGCCGCCGAACTGTACCGGTGCGCCCTGGAACAGGCGGAACTTGTACTTGCCCGACAGCTTGCCGAACGCGATCACCGAACCAGAGAAGGTGATTGCACCGATGGCCGCGCCGAGGAACAGCTCCAGACGGTTACCGGCAGGAATCGAATCCCCCAGCTGTTTAACGATACCCAGCGACTGAGGCTCAACCACCGCAGCGATCGCAATGAACACCGCCGCCATACCGATCATGCTGTGCATGAAGGCGACCAGTTCCGGCATCTTGGTCATTTCAACGCGCTTGGCCATGATCGAACCGGCGGTGCCGCCGACCAACAGACCAACGATGACGTAACCGATGCCCGCCGTGGCCAGCTCAGCGCCCAACTTATAAATGAGGCCGACGGTGGTGAGGATCGCCAGCGCCATGCCGAGCATGCCGTACACGTTGCCGCGCCGCGACGTGGTCGGGTGCGACAGGCCTTTGAGGGCCTGGATGAAGCAGATCGACGCGATCAAGTAGAGCGTCGTGACAAGGTTCATGCTCATTACTTAGGCGCCTCTTCTTTTACGACTTTCGGGGCTTTTTTCTTGAACATCTCAAGCATCCTGCGGGTGACCAGGAAGCCACCAAACACGTTCACCGCCGCCAGGGCCACCGCCAGGGTGCCCATGGTCTTGCCCAGTGGCGTCACGGTCAAAGCCGCGGCCAGCATGGCGCCGACGATCACGATCGCCGAGATTGCGTTGGTCACCGCCATCAAAGGCGTGTGCAGTGCAGGCGTAACGTTCCAGACCACGTGATAACCGACATAAATCGCCAGCACGAAGATGATCAGGTTGTAGATACCGGGGGAGATAAGCTCTTCCATCGTCTGAATCCCTGCTTAGGCGTTTTTGCGGATGACTTGGCCGTCGCGGCACATCAGGCACGCGGCGACGATGTCGTCTTCGAGGTTGATCTCGAACTGGCCTTCCTTGTTGAAGACCAGCTTCAGGAAGTCCAGCAAGTTGCGGGCGTACAGCGCCGAAGCGTCTGCCGCGACTTCGCCGGCCAGGTTGGTCGGGCCGCAAATGGTCACGCCATTCTCGACGACCACTTGGTCAGCCACGGTCAGCGGGCAGTTGCCGCCCTGGGCTGCGGCGAGGTCGATGACCACCGAGCCTGGCTTCATCTGCGCCACGGTTTCCGCGCTCAACAGCGTCGGCGCCTTGCGGCCCGGGATCAGTGCGGTGGTGATGACAATGTCGGCCTGCTTGGCGCGTTCGTGCACGGCCAGGGCCTGGCGTTGCATCCAGCTCGCGGGCATTGGTCGCGCGTAACCGCCGACACCGACGGCGCATTCACGCTCTTCATCAGTCTCGTAAGGCACGTCGACGAACTTGGCGCCGAGGGATTCGATCTGCTCTTTAACCGCAGGGCGCACGTCAGACGCTTCGATCACCGCACCCAGACGTTTCGCCGTAGCAATCGCCTGCAAACCGGCAACACCGGCGCCGAGAATCAGCACGCGCGCCGCTTTCACGGTGCCCGCTGCCGTCATCAGCATCGGCATGAAGCGTGGGTAGTAGTGGGCGGCAAGCAGCACGGATTTGTAACCGGCAATGTTTGCTTGCGAGGACAGCACGTCCAGGCTTTGTGCGCGGGAGGTGCGCGGCGCGGCTTCCAGCGCGAATGCGGTAATGCCGCACTCTGCCAGCTTGGCGATGGTTTCATTGCTGAACGGGTTGAGCATGCCGACGACGACGGTGCCGCTCTTGATCAGAGCCAGCTCGCTGTCGCTGGGGGCGACCACCTTGAGAATCAGCTCGGCACCAAACGCATCGTTGGCGCTGCCAATGGTTGCGCCTGCCGCTTCATAGGCACTGTCGACAACGCTGGCTTTTACGCCGGCGCCGCTTTGTACAGTGACCTTATGACCCTGGCCGATCAGCTTCTTGATGGTTTCCGGGGTTGCAGCAACCCGTGTTTCACCCGTCTGGGTTTCGAGAGGAACACCAATGTGCACGTCAAATCTCCTGCGTGATCTTATTGAGTAAACCCAGGCACTTCGGATGGTGCGACTGGGGCGGCCGATCAGCACGATCCCGCCAAATCAGGGCGGGGCGCGGCATTTTGCAGGCGAACTTTGTGCCCTTCAAGGGATTATGACGGGTGACGGAAAATTAACTACAAGTCACCCCGTGACCGAATGTCGCAACTAACCGGTTCAATCCCTTGCAGGCCGTGCCTTGTAAGGATTCTGGTCGAAATTCAACAATTTACACATCGGCGCCGTGAATGGGTGGTCATTGCCTCGAATTAGAGGCTCAAGGCCACGACTTCAGGCGCTTGTGGGACGTTTGTACTGCATGTCGGTACAGTCTATGGATATGCGACAAATACTTATATCTGTAGTGTTTTGTTTTTGCTGACTACGGGGTCAGTTAACTGCTTTAAGCCTTTATCCTTCTAGGCTGTAGCTGTGCGCCTGATTTACCAGCCAGTCGCGAAAAGCCCTTAAAGAGGCCGATTCGACCTTTCGCTCAGGAATCATCAGGTAATAAGCCTTGATGCTCGACAGGGCTTGGGGATTGGCAATTACCAGGCGCTTCTCCGCCAATTCACGCTGAATCAGAAACGGTGGAATCAGCGCGATCCCCATGTCGTGCATGGCCGCCTGGGCGAGCATGGAGAATAGCTCGTAACGCGGGCCTGTCATGTCGCGAGGGATATTCAGGTTCTGGAAATTGAACCACTGGCGCCACGCGTACGGGCGGGTGGTCTGTTGCAGCAGGGGTAATTCCGCGATGTGAGCGGGTGTCAGATTTGTCTTTTTACCCAGTAGGGCGGGGCTGCACACCGGCATCGGGTTTTCTCCCATCAACCTGTGGGATTCGGTACCCGACCAGTCCGCATCGCCAAAGTAGATCGCGGCATCGAATTCGGTGTCGGCAAACAGGAAGGGTCGTGTGCGGTTAGTGAGGTTGACCGTTACTTCCGGGTGTTTGTGCTGGAAGTCCTTCAGCCGTGGCAACAACCATTGGGTGCCGAAAGTCGGCACCACCGCCAGTTCGATGACGTTGGCGCCTTGCTGGCCCATCACCGATAGCGTGTCCCGTTCAACGGCATCAAGTTGTGTCGCCACCCGACGACTGTAGGAAAGTCCGGCTTCTGTCAGCTTCACTCCGCGCCGCGAGCGTCGGAACAGTTCGACGCTGAGGAACTCCTCGAGGCTGGCGATCTGTCGACAAATCGCGCCCTGGGTGAGGGAAAGCTCCTGGGCAGCCTTGGTAAAGCTCTCATGGCGCGCTGCCGCCTCGAAGCTGATCAGGGCGGTTGTACTGGGGATTTTCCTGCGCATGTACATGAACCTCACTAATACATCGCATTAATGACCTTCCGCGATGCTTCGGAGTGAGAAATTAGCACAACAGTATGCGAAATCCTCGTTTGCCGAGAGGGCGAACCGGGCCTAGGATCAGTCCACGTTATTTGACCCGATTCGAGAGGACACACTCATGGGCGGTAAAGCTAGCTTCAACTGGATCGATCCCCTGCTGCTGGATCAACAGCTCACCGAAGAAGAACGCATGATCCGCGACACCGCCGAGCAGTTTGCTCAGCAGAAGCTCGCGCCGCGTGTTCTGGAAGCTTTCCGTCATGAGAAGACCGACATCGCGATCTTCCGTGAGATGGGTGATGTGGGCCTATTGGGCGCGACCATCCCTGAGCAATACGGTGGCAGTGGCCTGAACTACGTCAGCTACGGTCTGATCGCCCGTGAAGTCGAGCGTGTTGACTCCGGCTATCGCTCGATGATGAGTGTGCAGTCCTCGCTGGTCATGGTGCCGATCAATGAATTCGGCACTGAAGCGCAAAAACAGAAGTACCTGCCAAAACTGGCTACCGGCGAATGGATCGGCTGCTTCGGTCTGACAGAACCGAACCACGGTTCTGACCCAGGCGCGATGATTACTCGTGCACGCAAAGTGGAAGGCGGCTACAGCCTGACCGGCAGCAAGATGTGGATTACCAACAGCCCGATCGCCGATGTGTTCGTAGTCTGGGGCAAGGATGATGCCGGCGATATCCGAGGTTTCGTACTGGAGAAGGGCTGGAAAGGCCTGAGCGCTCCGGCGATTCACGGCAAGGTTGGCCTGCGTGCGTCCATTACCGGTGAAATCGTCATGGACAACGTGTTTGTTCCTGAAGAGAACATCTTCCCGGATGTCCGTGGTCTGAAAGGTCCATTTACCTGCCTCAACTCTGCGCGTTATGGCATCTCGTGGGGCGCACTGGGCGCTGCCGAGTTCTGCTGGCACACCGCTCGCCAGTACACCCTGGATCGTCAGCAGTTCGGTCGCCCATTGGCTGCCACTCAGTTGATCCAGAAGAAACTGGCCGACATGCAGACTGAAATCACAATGGCACTGCAAGGCTGCCTGCGTCTGGGTCGTATGAAGGATGAAGGTACTGCGGCGGTCGAGATCACTTCGATGATGAAGCGTAACTCCTGCGGCAAATCCCTGGATATCGCGCGCATGGCCCGCGACATGCTGGGCGGCAACGGTATCTCTGATGAGTTCGGTGTCGCTCGCCACCTGGTCAACCTGGAAGTGGTGAATACCTACGAAGGTACGCATGACGTGCACGCGCTGATCCTTGGTCGCGCGCAGACCGGCATCCAGGCGTTCTACTAATAGGAGAACGGCCATGGGCGCGCTTTCGCATCTACGGGTACTGGATTTATCGCGCGTACTGGCCGGGCCTTGGTCCGGACAGATCCTGGCGGACCTTGGCGCTGAAGTGATCAAGGTCGAGCGCCCGGGCAATGGCGACGACACGCGCGCCTGGGGGCCTCCGTTCCTTAAAGACGCTTATGGCGAGAACACCAGCGAGGCCGCTTATTACTTGTCGGCCAATCGCAACAAGCAATCGGTGACCATCGACTTCACTCGCCCTGAAGGCCAGAAGCTGGTGCGTGATCTGGCAGCGAAGTCGGACATCCTGATCGAGAACTTCAAGGTCGGTGGTCTGGCGGCTTATGGGCTGGACTATGAATCGCTCAAGGCGATCAATCCGGACCTAATCTATTGCTCGATCACCGGGTTTGGCCAGACCGGGCCTTACGCCAAGCGCGCGGGTTATGACTTCATGATCCAGGGCTTGGGCGGCTTGATGAGCCTGACGGGGCGACCTGAAGGTGATGAGGGCACCGGTCCGGTGAAAGTCGGCGTAGCGCTGACGGATATTTTGACCGGGCTTTATTCTACGGTGGCGATTCTGGCGGCACTGGCGCATCGGGATCATGACGGCGGCGGCCAGCATATCGATATGGCGCTGCTGGATGTGCAGGTGGCTTGCCTGGCTAACCAGGCGATGAACTACCTGACTACCGGCAACGCACCGAAACGCCTGGGGAATGCGCACCCGAACATCGTGCCTTATCAGGACTTTCCTACGGCGGATGGCGACTTCATTCTCACCGTGGGTAATGACGGGCAGTTCCGCAAGTTTGCCGAGGTGGCGGGTCAGCCGCAGTGGGCGGACGATCCGCGCTTTGCTACCAACAAGCTGCGGGTGGCCAATCGGGCGGTGCTGATTCCATTGATTCGACAGGCTACCGTGTTCAAGACCACTGCTGAGTGGGTCGTACAGCTGGAGCAGGCAGGTGTGCCGTGTGGGCCGATCAATGATCTGGCGCAGGTGTTTGCCGATCCGCAGGTTCAGGCGCGTGGGTTGGCTATAGAGTTGCCGCATGCGCTGGCCGGGATGGTGCCGCAGGTGGCGAGCCCGATCCGGTTGTCCGAGACGCCTGTGGAGTACCGCAATGCACCTCCTTTGTTAGGGGAGCACACGCTGGAGGTATTGCAGCGGGTGTTGGGTCTGGATGCTGGAGTGGTCGCTGCTTTCAAGCAGTCTGGGGTGCTTTAAGAATTCTTCTATATAGAGGTGCTTCTTTATAGAAGGAATCGGACTGTTTTCCGGCGTTCTGCAACTTACTGATAGAAAAGTAAAATCAGTGCTTGACGGCAGATTCTGGAAGTCTATAATTCGCCCCACTTCCGGCGCAGTCGAAACGGAAAACTCCTTGGTAAACAAAGAGTTATGCAGATTTCGGCAGTGAGTTGCTTCAGATTATCGAAGCCCAGAAGGAGTCGGTCAGGCAGTGTGTTGTCGCCTAATTGACGATTCGATCTTCTCGGTCGAAAGCGGTGAAAAAGAGGTGTTGACAGCAGCGAGTAACGCTGTAGAATTCGCCTCCCGCTAACGAGAGATCGAAAGCGCAAGTGGTTGAAGTTGCAAAGGAA
>NZ_JBIWEL010000024.1:0-8262 GCF_044762525.1 Pseudomonas sp. NPDC096950
CTGCGCGCGCAGCTCGTCAAACACCTCGACTATGCTGAGCAGACGACCCTAACGGGCGGAATCGACTGATATGACTACTGATGCAGTGCAAACCATGATCCCGACGCTGGATGTTACCGAGCGTCCGGCCCCGCGTGCGAAGGTTGAAGCCGGCGTCAAGCTGCGCGGCGCCGAGAAGGTTGCACGCATCCCGGTAAAGATCATTCCGACCACCGAACTGCCGAAGAAACCCGACTGGATCCGCGTGCGCATCCCGGTTTCCCCGGAAGTCGACCGCATCAAGGCCCTGCTGCGCAAACACAAGCTGCACAGTGTCTGCGAAGAAGCGTCCTGCCCGAACCTGGGCGAGTGCTTCTCCGGCGGCACCGCGACGTTCATGATCATGGGCGACATCTGCACCCGTCGCTGCCCGTTCTGCGACGTCGGCCACGGTCGTCCGAAACCTCTGGACGTCAACGAGCCGGAAAGCCTGGCCATCGCCATCGCCGACCTCAAGCTCAAGTACGTGGTGATCACCTCGGTAGACCGCGACGACCTGCGTGATGGCGGTGCCCAGCACTTTGCCGACTGCATCCGCGAGATCCGCAAGCTGTCGCCGAACGTGCAGCTCGAAACCCTGGTCCCGGACTACCGTGGCCGCATGGACGTAGCGCTGGAAATCACCGCCGCCGAGCCGCCGGATGTGTTCAACCACAACCTGGAAACCGTGCCGCGCCTGTACAAGGCTGCGCGTCCGGGTTCGGATTACCAGTGGTCGCTGACCCTGCTGCAACGCTTCAAGCAGATGATGCCGCACATTCCGACCAAATCCGGCCTGATGCTGGGCCTGGGCGAAACCGACGAAGAAGTCATCGAAGTCATGAAGCGCATGCGCGAACACGACATCGACATGCTGACCCTCGGTCAGTACCTGCAACCGTCCCGCAGCCACTTGCCGGTCCAGCGTTTCGTGCACCCGGACGTGTTCGCCTGGTTTGCCGAGGAAGGCTACAAGATGGGCTTCAAGAACGTCGCTTCCGGCCCGTTGGTACGTTCCTCGTACCATGCCGACGAGCAGGCGAAGCTGGTCAAGGCCGAGCTGATCTCGGCCCTGTAATCAGCTGATGAAAGACAAAACGCCCGCACGGCTTCACAGTCTGCGGGCGTTTTTCTGCCTGCCTACATCCACGGCGGTCTTTTCCCGCAACGCGCGGCGCGAATGACCCCCTTCTGTTTATGTCCGTTCCTGACTACTGTGTGCTGAAGATTTCATGCAGGGAGATTCATGGATGACCGTTCGACCGACCCACACCCTTTTTCCTTACGCCCCTGTGCCGGCCTTGCCGTCGGAAGGCGTGATCGGCGTGATCGCGCCTGCCGGTCCCGCACCGCTGGACACCGATAAGGCCGTGCAATGGATGCGCGCCCGGGGCTATTCGCTGCGGATTTTCCCTGGCGTCTACGAGAGCACCGGCTACCTCGCCGGCAGCGACGAGGTGCGGCTCAATGACCTGCACGGGGCATTCGCCGACACGGAAGTCGACGCGATCATTTGCCTGCGCGGCGGTTATGGCACGCCGCGCTTGCTGGACCAAATCGATTTCGACTTGTTGCGGGCGAATGCCAAGCCCTTTATCGGCTACAGCGACATCACGGCGCTGCATCTGGCGATCAGTCGCTATGCCGGCTTCGTGACCTTTCATGGCCCGCTGCTGAATGCCGACCTGCTGGGTGACAAGCAGCGGCCCACCGAGTCCTCGTTCTTCAACATGCTGCGCGGGCAGGTGAAGGCGGGCAGCGTGCTGACGCACCCCGTGGCCTACCCGTTGAGCACCATCGAGCCTGGCATCGCCCACGGGCGCTTGCTGGGGGGCAACCTGTCGATGATTGCCGCGACCATGGGCACGCCCTACGAAATCGATGCCGAAGGAGTGATCCTGTTTATCGAGGACATCAACGAGCCGTTGTATCGCATTGATCGGCTGCTGACCCATCTGCGCCTGGCTGGCACCCTGGGCAAGCTGCGCGGGGTTTTGGTGGGGGATGTGGCGGGAGTGGAAGCTGCTGCGCTGGCGCGGCTGCTCAAGCAAACCTTCGAACCGTTGCGGATACCAGTGCTGGCCGGGTGGTGCAGTGGTCATTGTGATCCGAATTTGACGCTGCCCATGGGGGCGTTGGTCAAGCTGGATGCGGGGAACAAGGTGTTGGTGTTGGAGCAGGATGTGGTGGTCAAGGCTTAGAGGTTTATCGTCTGACAGTCAGTCTTCGCGAGCAAGCCCGCTCCCACAGTGGGTGCATTCCAAATGTGGGAGCGGGCTTGCTCGCGAAGGGGACACCAGCCATACGGCTATCTATCGGTTGCGCAACCCTTCCAGCAGCTTATGCGTCGGATACCCATCCGCCGGCCAGCCAAACGACTGCTGTGCGCTACGAATGGCTTTGCGGGTATTGGCGCCAATGATGCCGTCAGCGGTGCCCGCGTCGTAGTTCTGGTTGCTTAACAGATTCTGCAGCTCGATCCGTTCGCTGCGGCTCAGCGGCAAATCATCTTTTGGCCACGAACCACTGATCAGGCCGGCACCGTTAAAGCGCTCGGACAACAGGCTCACCGCCAAGGCGTAGGACGACGAGTTGTTGTACTTGAGGATCGCGCGGAAGTTGTCGAGGACCAGGAACGCCGGGCCACGATAACCGGCCGGCAGCAGCAGGGCGGCTGACAGGTGTTCGGCGCCTGCCGGAACCTGGGCGCCATTGGGCAGCGAGACGCCCAGTTGCTGCCATTCGGCGACGCTCTTGCGAATCGTGCCGTCGGCCAGGACGTAGTTGAAACTGCCCGGCAGTTGCACTTCGAAGCCCCACGGCTGGCCTTTCTGCCAGCCGGAGCTTTGCAGGTAGTGCGCGGTCGAGGCCAAAGCGTCGGCCGGGCTGCCCCAGATATCGCGGCGACCGTCGCCATCGAAGTCCACGGCGTGGGTGTTGTAGGTGGTCGGGATGAACTGGGTCTGTCCCATGGCGCCGGCCCAGGAACCGAGCATTTTCTCCGGCGTGATGTCGCCCTGTTGCAGGATCTGCAGGGCGGCGATCAGTTGCGCATGGGCAAAGCCTGGGCGCCGCCCTTCGTAGGCCAGGGTTGCCAGGGAATTGATCACTGACTTGGTGCCCTGGAACTGCCCGAAGTTACTCTCCATGCCCCACACCGCGACCAATGCCTGGCGATCGACGCCGTAGCGCTGCTCGATGCTTTGCAGGATGTCGGCGTACTGGCTGACCAGCGCCTGGCCCTTGCGTACCCGCAGTGGCGACAGGGCACCGTCGAGGTATTCCCACACCGGGCGGGAAAACTCCGGTTGGCTACGGTCGGCGCGGATCACGCTGTCATCGAAGCTGACATTGGCGAAGGCGCGGTCGAACAGGTCGGCGCGAATGCCGGCGGCCAGGGCGTCCTTGCGGAAACCGGCCTGCCACTCAGCGAAAGTCTGGGTCGGCTGGAGGTCGAGGTTTTCACCGGTCGGTACTACGGGCGGGATGACCGCAGGCGCAGTGGCGACGGGGAGGGTTTGAAGCGGTTGGGCGTCGGCGGCGGTCGGTTTTTCCGCGCAGGCGACAAGCAGTATGAGGCTGGAGGCAGCAATCAATTGGCGAACGTGCCAACGACGGGAAAGACAAAGGGGCATGCACAGGTCCAGGGAATACGAATCAGGTGCAGACCTTAACATGGAGAAGGGGGGTTCTGCTTTAAGCAGCCAGAAAGTAAGAAGCCTCCCAGCTATTAGACTGGAAGGCTTCGCGGCGGTAGCTGCCTTTGCCCTTGCCGGCTCGTTCCTGACGGCTGCGGAACAGTGGCTGGGCGATGATGGATTTGGCCTTGTTCGGGCCATTTTTAGATGGCTTTTTGCTCATGATGATTTCTCGCGAGTGAGTGGGTTTTGCGGGGGAAATAATCTGCTGAAGTTGGGGTTCTGTCTATAGAGCAAATGGAGGTGTTTTGTGTAGGAAAACGCAACTCAAAAGATCGCAGCCTCGTTTCACTCGACAGTTCCTACAGGTCTAAGCGATCCAGTGTAGGAGCTGTCGAGTGAAACGAGGCTGCGATCTCTTGATCTTACTCAGCCGGTAACGACAATCTCTGACCCGCCATCAACAACGATAACCGGCTCAAACTCATCCACGGAGAACCCGCCGCCTGGCCTTTGATCTGCGCATCAATGCGCTGCGCTTCCAGCAACAACTGCGCCCAGCGTTGCGCCGAATAGCGTTGCAAGGCTTTGCTCATCAGCGGTTTGCGCTTGTCCCACACCGGTGGTCGGGCCGAGCTGAAAGCTTTGTCCAGCGGCACGCCCTGGCTGTATTGCAGCGACAGGTTGGCCAGCAGGCGCAACTCACGGGCCAGGGCCCAGAGAATCACCGGCGGTTCGACGCCTTCGCCACGCAACCCTTCAAGCATGCGCAAGGCATGGGCGGCTTCGCCGTTGAGAATCGCATCGGTCAGGCCGAACACGTCAAAACGCGCACTGTCGGCCACGGCCGCCTGCACGGTTTCGACAGTAATCTGGCCACCTTCGGCCATCAGCTTGAGCTTTTCGATTTCCTGGGCAGCAGCCAACAGGTTGCCCTCGACCCGCGCAGCGATCAGTTCGACGGCGTCCTGGCTGGCAGACAGCCCGGCCTGGGACAGCCGCTGGCGGATCCAGCTCGGCAACTGGTTGGCATCCACCGGCCAGATCTGCACGAACTGAGTCTGCGCACCATCGACCAGCGCCTTGCCCCACTTGGTCTTTTGCGCGGCGCCATCGAGCTTGGGCAGGCTGATCAGCAGCACGGTGTCTTCGGCGGGACGCGAGCAATATTCGATGAACGCGGCGGCGCCTTTGTCACCGGGCTTGCCCGAGGGCAAGCGCAGTTCCAGAAGACGCTTCTCAGCGAACAGCGACATGCTGGCACCGGCCTGCAGCAGCGTTCCCCAGTCGAAACTGGCGTCGGCGGCGAAGACCTGGCGTTCGTCGAAACCTTGCTGGCGGGCAGCAGCGCGGATGGCGTCGGCGGCCTCCTGGCACAACAGTGGGTCATCGCCACTGATGATGTAGACCGGCGCGAGGGCACCTTGCAGGTGTTTGGCGAGTTGGGCGGGGGCGAGTTTCATAAGAAAAGGCAAACGGGGCGCCTGAGCGCCCCGTAAGTCTTACTGCTGCGGGATTTGGACAGGCGACTGGCGCGGGGTTTCCGCTTCAGCCTTCTGCGCCGCTTTCAGTGCATCGGCTTCAGCCTTGGCACGGGCATTCGCGGTCTGTTGCAGCTGATCCAGTTGCGCTGGAGTGATCTGCTGCAGGCGCAGGATCATGCGTTGAACCAGTTCGCGACGGGTTTCCACTCGGGCCGTTGTGGCTTCCTGGTCGGAGCCCACCAGGTTGTTGCCGTCGTGGATAAAGATCTTCTGCACTTCGAGCTTGTCGCTCATCAGTGCCAGGTCGTGCTCGCCACGGATGTCGTAGTTCAGCACGGTGGTCACCTGGTACTCACCCGTACGACCGGCACCGGCGTAGCTGAGGATGCGCTGGTTTTCCTGCTCATCGGTCAGAATCAGCTTGTACGGTGCGCCGGTGTAAACCTTCACGCCGCTGCTCGACAGCACCTGACGCAATTGCGTCACGGTTTCGCCATAGGCGTTGCGGGCGCTCACGTCGAGCTCCTTGATTGCCAGTTCAGTGGTGCCAGTGCCGCGCAGCTGGAAACCGCAGGCGCTCAACAGGACTGCGAGGCCCATCACCAGCAGATTGCGTTTGATCATCTTGTTGCTCCCCTTGAAACCATGTGGGCCGACCGTGCGGCCCGAAAGGTTTAACTCGGCGCCAGGCTCACCTGGCGCCTGATCCAATTAGCTGGCGACGATATTGACCAGTTTCCCGGGCACTACGATCACTTTACGAATAGTCAGGCCATCGACGAAGCGCAGCACGTTCTCATTTGCCCGTGCGGCGGCTTCGACTTCTTCGCGGGTGGCGCTGGCCGGCATTTCAATATGGCCGCGCAGTTTGCCATTCACTTGAATGACCAACTGAAGACTGTCCTGCACCAGTGCGCTCTCGTCCAGCACCGGCCAGCCTGCATCGATCACCGGATTTGCGTGACCCAGTTGATTCCACAATTCGTGGCTGATGTGCGGCGTAATCGGCGCCAGCAGCAGGGTGACGGTTTCGAGGCCTTCGTGAACCAGCGCTCGATCCTGTTCGGTGCCTTGCGGGGCTTTTTCCAGCACGTTCATCAGCGTCATCACCTGGGCGATGGCGGTGTTGAATTTGTGGTTCTGGCCGACGTCGTGGCTGGCCTGCTTGATGGCCTGGTGGATCGAACGGCGAATGGCTTTCTGCCCGTCGTTCAGGCTGGCGATGTCCAGTTTGCCCGGCAAGCCCTGAGTGACGTGGGCTTGAGCCAGACGCCAGACGCGCTTGAGGAAACGGTGCGAACCTTCAACGCCGGAGTCGGACCATTCCGCGCTCATGTCGGGCGGCGAGGCGAACATCATGAACAGGCGGCAGGTGTCTGCGCCGAACTGGTCGATCATCGACTGCGGATCAACGCCGTTGTTCTTGGACTTGGCCATCTTCTCGGTGCCGCCGATTTCCACCGGCAGGCCGTCCGCGATCAGCTTGGCGCTGATGACCTTGGCCTTGCTGTCGCGCTCGAGTTCCACATCCGCCGGGTTGAACCAGGTGTAGGCACCGTTGGCTTCACGACGATAGTAAGTCTCGGCGATCACCATGCCTTGGGTCAGCAGGTTCTTGAACGGCTCGTTGGAGCTCACCAGGCCTTCGTCACGCATCAGCTTGTGGAAGAAGCGTGCATACAGCAGGTGAAGAATCGCGTGTTCGATGCCGCCGATGTACTGATCCACCGGCAACCAGTGGTCGGCCGCGGATTTTTCCACCAGGCCGCCTTCATAGTGTGGCGAGGCGTAACGGGCGTAATACCACGAGGACTCGACGAAGGTGTCCATGGTGTCGGTTTCACGCTTGGCCGGTGCGCCGCATTTCGGGCAGCTGCACTCGTAGAACTCAGGCATGCGTGCCAGCGGCGAACCGGCGCCGTCCGGCACCACGTCTTCCGGCAGCACGACCGGCAGTTGATCTTCCGGGACCGGCACATCACCGCAGGTTTCGCAGTGGATGATCGGGATCGGGCAGCCCCAGTAGCGCTGACGGCTGATGCCCCAGTCGCGCAGGCGGAACTGGGTGCGCGAGGCACCGAGGTTTTTCTTGATCAGCGCGACTTCCATGGCATCGAAGGCGCCTTCGAAGTCCAGGCCGTCGAACTCGCCGGAATTGATCAGCGTGCCGTGTTCGCCGTAGGCGTCCTGCCATGGTGCCGGGTTGGTGTCGCCGGAGCTGGTGCGCACCACCGACTTGATCGGCAGGTTGTACTTGGTGGCGAACTCGAAATCACGTTCGTCGTGAGCCGGAACCGCCATCACCGCGCCGTCGCCGTAGTGCATCAGCACATAGTTGGCGACCCACACCGGGAGTTTTTCGCCGGTCAGCGGGTGCTCGACGAACAGCGACGTCGGCAGGCCTTTTTTCTCTTGGGTGGCGACGTCCGCTTCGGCGACGCTGCCGCCCTTGCATTCAGCGATGAATGCTTGCAGCTCAGGGTTGTTCTGCGCGGCCAGGGCGGCCAGGTGGTGTTCGGCGGCCACGGCGACGTAGGTCGCGCCCATCAGGGTGTCCGGACGGGTGGTGAAGACTTTCAGCACGCCGCTTTCGCCGATGGAATCGACGTTGTACGGGAACTGCACTTCCATGCCACGGGACTTGCCGATCCAGTTGCGCTGCATGGTCTTGACCTGTTCAGGCCAGCCCGGCAGATCGTCGAGGCTCGACAGCAGTTCATCCGCGTAAGCGGTGATCTTGAAGTAGTACATCGGAATTTCGCGCTTTTCGATCAGCGCGCCGGAACGCCAGCCGCGACCGTCGATCACCTGCTCGTTGGCCAGGACGGTCTGGTCGACCGGGTCCCAGTTCACAGTGCCGCTTTTTTTGTAGATCACGCCTTTTTCGAACAGGCGAGTGAACAGCCATTGTTCCCAGCGGTAGTAATCCGGCTTGCAGGTGGTCACTTCGCGGGACCAGTCCACCGCCAGGCCCAGGCTGCGCAGCTGGGTTTTCATGTAGGCGATGTTTTCGTAGGTCCACTTGGCGGGCGCTACGTTGTTCTTCATCGCGGCGTTTTCCGCCGGCATGCCGAAGGCGTCCCAACCCATGGGTTGCAGGACGTTCTTGCCTTGCATGCGCT